>NZ_JBHJQI010000004.1:0-124290 GCF_042262805.1 Streptomyces sp. NPDC056361 | reverse complement strand
GGGCGACGGCGTCGCCCTCCCCGAACCCCTTTCCTTCCCCCTGCCCCGGCGCCCCCCGGCGCCTCCCCCTCGGGCCGTCAGTCGCGCGAGCGGGCGCGCGAGCGGGTCAGTGCGAGGGCGCCGCCGCCCGCCACGAGGAGGGCGAGGGCTCCGGCCGCGAGGTACGGGGTGGTGGAGCTGCCGCCGGTCTCGGCGAGGTTCTCGGTGGGCGTGGTGCCGCCGTTGTTGGTCTTGATGCCGCCCGCGTCGCTGGGCTTGGCGGAGGGCTGCTGGGTGGGCTGCTCGGAGGGGCGCTCGCTGGGCTGCTCCGTCGGCCGCTCGGTGGGCTTCTGCGTCGGGGCGGCGCCCTTGGGCGTCTCGCAGGTGGCCTGGGCGAGGGTCACGGTGCCGTTGACCTCGGCCACGCCGAGCTTCAGCGGGTTGACCTCCACCTTGAGTTCGAGCGCGGTGGCGGCCGCGGTGCGGGAGGTCGTGGAGGTGCGGGAGAGGTCGAGGGTCACGTCGCCGACGCCGGGGACGCTGACCTGGGTCCGGCCGCCGGTGGACAGGGTGGTCTTCTTGCCGAAGACGGTGACGTGGCCGAGGACGTTGGACTCGGCGACCGGCTTCCGGCCCGTCTCGCACAGCGCCTTGGAGGTGACCTTCTCGACCTCGACGAGGGAGAGCGCGGGGATGCCGGGGACGTGGACCCGCACCTTGACCAGGTTCACGTACCCCTCGGCCTTGTCCTCGTCCACGGTGGCCTTCGAGGTGGCGACGTCGGCGGCGAGGATGTCGATCGGCTTCCCGCCCTCGGCCCCCCGCACCTTCACGGAGAGCGCGGTCTCGCTCTCCGTCCGCGGCGCCTTGACCTCGTTGAGGGAGGCCCGGACGGGCACGTCGACCGTCTTGCCGAGGAGCGAGACGTCGAGGCCGGTCCGCAGGACGACGGCGGTGGCACTCCCTTCGCCGCCCGTGGCGTGCGCCGCGGGGGCGGCGAGGAGCACGGGACCGACGACCAGCGCGGCGACGGTCGCGGCGGCGGCGGTGCGGCGTGCGGGCATGCGGAAGGTGTTGCTGTTCAAGATGGTGGAACCCCCACAGGAGACATGGCGTCGCCGGCCGCTCACCACGGGGACGGTGGGTCGGCGCGGCCTCGGCGACTTGAGACACCGGAATCTTTACGCACGGAGAGTGAACCGACAGTCGCCTGGCGTGAGTTCACTCCAAAGGGGGGTTTCCGTGTTCATTTTCGATTCTTTTGGACACAACCGTTCCCGCACGCCCCGCGTCTTTCGTACGGGGCGATGTGTGCGGATTGGATGAGAACGACGCACGGCACCCCCACGTCACGGATCGTCAACCCGGTGCACGTGACCGACCTGCCGCTCCTGTAGATTAATTTAGGACAGCCTTACCTAAGAAAATCTACGCGGACATGGACGGGATCGGGGTCTCCGTGAGCATCGAGGTCTACCGGGACGCCTGGGGCGTCCCGCATCTGCGCGCCGCCGACCCGGACGAACTCGCCTTCGCCCAGGGCCGGGTCACCGCCCGCGACCGCGCCTGGCAGCTGGAGGTCGAACGGCACCGGGCCCAGGGCACCAGCGCCGCCTTCCTGGGCGCCCCCGAACTCCCCTGGGACACCTTCGCCCGGCAGGCCAGGCTCGCCGACACCGCCCGCCGCTGCTTCGAGCGCCTCGACCGCACCGACGCGGAGACGGCGGCCTGGGTACGCGCGTACGTGGCCGGCGTCAACGACGGCCTCGCGGAAGGCGCCCGGCGCGCACCCGAGTTCGCGGCGACCGGACTCGCGCCCGGCCGGTGGGAGCCCTGGACCCCGCTCGCCGTCTGGCTCTCCACCCACATCCTCTTCGCCGGCTTCCCCACCAAGCTGTGGCGGGACCGGGTCGCCCGGCGGCTCGGCGAGGAGTGGACGGAGCTCTTCGCGACGGACGGCCCCGGCACGGCGGGATCCAACGGCTGGGTGGTGGCCGGCGAACGGACCGCGAGCGGGGCGGCCCTGGTCGCCGGCGACCCGCACCGGTTCATCGAGGCCCCCGGCGTCTACCAGCAGATCCGGCTCTCCTGCCCCGCGTACGACGTGGTCGGCCTCGCCGTGCCCGGTGTCCCCGGCCTCGCCCACTTCGGCCACACCGGACCCGTGGCCTGGGCCATCACCAACGCGATGGCCGACTACCAGGACCTGTACCGGGAGCGGCTGCACCGGCTCCCCGACGGGACCGTGGAGGCCGTCGGCCCCGAGGGACGGCGCCCCGCCGCCGCGCACACCGAGACGATCGAGGTCGCGGGCGCGGAGCCGGTCGAGATCGAGGTGATCGAGACCGACCGGGGCCCGGTGGTCATCGGCGTGGACGGCGGGCCCGCCGACGGCGACCCCGCCGACGGCTGGGAGGCGGTCGCGCTGCGGTATCCGCCCCGGGTCACCGGAGAGCTCGGCTTCGGGGTGCTGCCCGCGCTGCTGCGGGCCCGGACCGTCGCCGACGTGGACGCGGCCCTCGACGGCTGGGTCGAGCCGGTGAACGTCGTCCAGGCCGCCGACACCGCGGGCGGACTCCTCCACCGGGTCGCCGGCCACGTGCCCGTGCGGGACCGCTCCAACTCCCTGCGCGTCGTGCCCGCCTGGGACCCGGTGCACGCCTGGGAGGCCGCGCCCGCCCCGCTGCCGCGCGCCGAGGTGCGCGGCCACGCGGTGATGGCCAACGCCCGGGGGCTCGCCGCGCCCCTGGGCGTCGAGTTCGCGCCGCCGCACCGGGCGGCCCGGATCGCCGAACTGCTCGACGCCTCGGCGTCCTGGACCCCGGAGGCGACCGCCGCCGTCCACGCGGACACCGACAACCCCTCGGCGGCCCGGCTCCTGGCGAAGGTGGCGGGGAACGGCGACGGCCTCTCCCCCGCCGCCGCGGCCGTCCGCGAGCGGCTGCTCGGCTGGGACCGGCGGATGGACGCCGAGAGCACCGGCGCCGGGCTGTACGCCGCCGTGCGCGGGGCCGTGGTGCGCCGGATGGCCGGCCACGAGGCGTTCGCCGCGCTGCGCGAACCCGCCGCGTACCCCGAGGTGTTCCGGCCCTGGCTGGCGCTCGGCCCGCGGGTCGCCTACGCCCTGGAGACCCTGCTCACGGCCGGTCCCGTGCCGGCCGCGGACGTCGACCGGATCGTGCGCGAGGCGCTCGACGAGGTCGGGGCGGGCGCGCCGCCCGCGGCCTGGGGCGCGACCCACCGGCTCGCGCCCTGGCAGGCGCTGCCCGACGCCGACGACGACCGCTGGCCGGGGCTCGGCGGTGACCACGACTGCGTGCTCTCCACGTCCAGCGTGCCCGGGTGGACCGACCGCAGCGCCCGCGCGTCCGCCGCCCGGTACGTCTGGGACCTCGCCGACCGCGAGCGGAGCCGCTGGATCGTGCCGTTCGGCGCGTCCGGCGTCCCCGGCGACCCGCACCACCACGACCAGCTCCCCCTGTGGCTGCGGGGCGGACTCGCCCCCGTCGTCACCGACTGGGACCGGCTCACCGAAGAGAAGGAATCCGCATGACCACCACCGCCGCCGTGTACGAACGGACCCTCGAAGGCTTCGGCGCCGTCCGCATCGCCCCCGTCGACCCCGACCGGGACGCCCCGCTCATCCACGGCTGGGTGAACGAGGACCGGGCCCGCTTCTGGGGCATGGGCGGCACGAGCGTCGAGCAGGTCCGCGACACCTACGCGCACCTCGACTCGCTCACCACCCACCACGGCTACCTGGTCACCCGCGACGACGAGCCCGTCGCCCTCTTCCAGACGTACGACCCCGCGGCCGACCGGGTCGGCGAGTGCTACGAGGTCCTGCCCGGCGACATCGGCGTCCACCTGCTCCTGGCGCCCAGCGCCGCGCCGGAGGCCGGGTTCTCGGGCCGGCTGCTCGTCGCGCTGATCGACTTCGCCCTGCGCGACCGCACCCGGATCGTGGTCGATCCGGACGCCGCCAACGAGAAGGCCGTCGCCCGGATGGTCCGGGCCGGCTTCGAGCCGGGCCCGGTGGTCGTGCTGCCCGAGGTGGACCTGCCGGAGGTCTTCATCCCGGAGAAGAAGGCCCGGCTCGCCTTCCTCACCCGCTGACGGGCCGGCCGGTCAGCCGACCACCCGGCCGTTGACGACGACCCGCCGCGGCGCCGCGAGGACGCGGACGTCCGCGCGCGGGTCCTCGCCGTAGACGACGAGGTCGGCCGGGGCGCCCTCCTCCAGGGAGGGGCGGCCGAGCCAGGCCCTGGCCCGCCAGGCGGTGGCCGCGAGCGCGTCGATCGGCGGGATGCCGGCCCGGGTCAGTTCCTCGACCTCCTCGGCGACGAGCCCGTGGGCGAGGGAGCCGCCCGCGTCGGTGCCGACGAAGACGGGGACGCCCGCGTCGAAGGCGGCGCGGACGGTGTCGTACCGCCGCTCGTGCAGCCTGCGCATGTGGGCCGACCAGCGGGGGAACTTCTCCTGGCCGCCGTCGGCGAGGTGCGGGAAGGTCGCGATGTTGACCAGGGTCGGGACGATGGCGACGCCCCGCTCGGCGAAGAGCGGGATGGTGTCCTCGGTGAGGCCCGTGGCGTGCTCGACGCAGTCGATGCCCGCCTCGACGAGGTCCCGGAGCGAGTCCTCGGCGAAGCAGTGCGCGGTGACCCGGGCGCCGAGCCGGTGCGCCTCCGCGATGGCCGCCTCGACCTCGGCGCGCGGCCAGCAGGCGGTGAGGTCGCCCACCTCGCGGTCGATCCAGTCGCCGACGAGCTTGACCCAGCCGTCGCCGCGGCGGGCCTCCCTCCCGACGTACGCGACGAGGTCGGCGGGCTCGATCTCGTGGGCGTAGTTGCGGATGTAGCGGCGGGTGCGGGCGATGTGCCGGCCCGCACGGATGATCTTCGGCAGGTCCTCGCGGTCGTCGATCCAGCGGGTGTCGGAGGGCGAGCCGGCGTCGCGGATCAGCAGGGTGCCGGCGTCCCGGTCGGTGAGCGCCTGCTTCTCGCTGGTGGCGTCGTCGACGGGGCCGTGCCGGTCGAGGCCGACGTGGCAGTGGGCGTCGACGAGTCCGGGCAGCGCCCAGCCCTCGACGGTCACCGCCTCGGCGGCGGGCCGGTCGAAGGTGATCCGCCCGCCGACGCACCACAGTTCGTCGCGTACGTCCTCCGGGCCGACGAGCACCCGCCCCTTCACGTGCAGCACCGCGTGATCGCTCATGGCTGCACTCTACGAGCCGCCGCCCGGGTCCCGGGCGGCGATGTCCGTCACGTCCGCGCCGCGGGCGCCGGGCCCGTCACGGGCGCCAGTCGGCCTCCAGGTCGTGCGAGTCGGTCTTGGTGAGCTGGGTGAGCCCGGTGCCGTCGGCCCGGACGAGGAAGAGGTGCTCGGGGTCCGCGTCGTCGGTGCCGCCCCGGGTGAAGACCAGGCGCCTGCCGTCCGGCGACCAGGAGGGGTACTTGTCGTTGGCGGCGGCCGAGGTGACGGGGTACGCACCCGTGCCGTCGGGGGCGACGACGTGGAGGTGGGCGAAGCCGGTGGAGTCCACGCGGCTGAAGACGATCCTGTTGCCGCGCGACCAGTCGGGCGTCCAGTCCCGCGAGGCCGCCCCGGTGATCGGCGTCTGGGCCAGGGTGGACAGCTGGATCCGCATCAGCCTGCTGTTTCCGGACGCGTCCGCGCGGCTGAAGGCGAGGTGCTTCCCGTCCGGGGACCACGTCGGGTGGAACTCGTCCGCCGCGGTGTGGGTAAGCCGCGTGGCGGGGGTGCCGTCGGCGTCCGCCACGTAGATCTCGCGCTCGGCGCCGACGGGCAGGGAGTAGGCGATCCGCTTGCCGTCCGGGGACCAGGCCGGGTCGGAGGCGCCCGCGGTGCCGGGCACGGACTTCAGGTCGCCGCCCGCGCCGTTCATCGTCCAGATGCCGTCGACGGCGCCGCCGGAGCCGTAGCGGAGGAACGCCACCCGCTTGCCGTCCGGGGACCAGTCGGGCATCACGTCGCTGACGGCGGGGGTGTGGGTGAGCTTGGCCGGCTTGCCGCCGCTCGGGGCGATCGCGTACAGGTCCTCGACGGGCGCCGCCGCGTCGTAGCGGGCGAAGACGATCGGGCGGGCCGAGACCGCCCACGCGCCCGCGGCCGCTCCCGCGTCTCCCGAGGCGCCGAGGGTCAGCGGTGCGGCGAGGGCGAGCGCCGCGGCTGCCGCCACCGCCCGGCGCAGCAGCGTTCTGTCGGTGCTTTCGGTCCTCCGGACCATGGCGTCCACCCCGATTCCTCCCGGCGGCTCCGCGCGGCGCCGCTCCGGCCCGCAACATCCCACCGGCGGGGCGCCGGGGGAAGCGGCGGAGCCCGGCGGTACGCGCCTTGTGACACGTTCCGCACACCGTCGTGACGGCGCGGGGCGCCCGGACGGGGTGCTGCCCGCGACCGCGCCCGCGGGGCGCTTAGGCTGGCACGAGCCCGATCCGATGTATGCGACACGCATACGCCGACGAAGAAGGAACCCCCGTGACCGTGACACATCCGCTCCTGGACCTGGCCCCGCTGACCGCCGCGCACTTCGCGTCGATCGAGCGGCGGGTGGCCGCGCTGCTCTCCACGGAGCAGGACGTGGTCATCACCCAGGGCGAGGCGCTGCTGCCCCTGGAGGGGTGCATCCGGAGCGGGGCGCGGGCCGGTTCGACCGCGCTGAACATCGTCACCGGTCCGTACGGGCAGACCTTCGGCAACTGGCTGCGGGACTGCGGGGCGACCGTGGTCGACCTGGAGGTGCCCTTCCACACGGCGGTGACGGCCGCTCAGGTGGAGCAGGCGCTCGCCGAGCACCCGGAGATCGACTTCGTGTCGCTGGTGCACGCGGAGGCGGCGACCGGGAACACGAACCCGGTGGCGGAGATCGGCGAGGTCGTGCGGGCGCACGGCGCCCTGTTCTACCTGGACGCGGTGGCGTCGATCGGCGCGGAGCCGGTGCTGCCGGACGCGTGGGGCGTGGACATGTGCATCATCGGCGCGCAGAAGGCGATGGGCGGGCCCGCGGGGGTGTCCGCGGTGTCGGTGAGCGCGCGGGCCTGGGAGCGGTTCGCCGCCAACCCGGCGGCCCCGCGCCGCTCGTACCTCTCCCTCCTCGACTGGAAGGAGCGCTGGATCGACGGCGGCCGCAAGGCGCTGCTGCACGCGCCGGCGCAGCTGGAGATGCTGGCCCTCGAGGCCTGTGTGGAGCGGATCGAGGCGGAGGGTCTGGACGCGCTGATGGCGCGGCACGCCTCGGCGGCGGCCGCGACCCGGGCGGGCGCGGCGGCGCTGGGCGGCGGTATCGAGCCATACGTGTACGAGGCGCGGGACGCCGCCCCGGTGGCGACGACGCTGCGCGTCCCGGCCGGTACGGACGCCTCGGAGCTGGTGGCGAAGGCCCTGGCGGCCGACCCGTCGCTGCCGCTGATCGCCGGCGGCGGGGCGCTGGCCAAGGAGATGATCCGGGTCAACCACTACGGCGTGGACGCGACGCCGGGTGCCGTGCAGTCCTCGCTCGCCGCCCTCGGCGCTGCGCTCGCCGAGTCGGGCCGCACGGTGGACCTGGAGGGCGCGCGCCGGGCGGCCACGGAGGCCTGGCACCAGGCGTAGGCGGTACGCGGAAGGGGGCGGGGTCCGGTGTCGGGCCGCCGCCCCCTTCCGCGCGTCCGGCCTCAGAGGGCGGGGTAGTCCGTGTAGCCCTGGGGACCGCCGGCGTACATGGTGGCGCTGTCCAGGGTGTTGTAGGGGCCGTCCGTGCGCAGGCGGGCGGGCAGGTCGGGGTTGGCGATGAAGAGCCGGCCGTACGCGACGAGGTCGGTGGTGCCGTCCTCGATCAGGGCGAGGGACGCGGCGTCGGTCTCTCCCTCGGTGGCCGGGTTGAGGATGAAGGTGCCGGCGAACCGCTTGCGCAGGTCGAGGACGAGCGGGCGGCGTTCGGGGGCGGTCTCCAGGACGTGGAGGTAGGCGATGCCGACGGGCTCGATGGCGGTGAGCAGGGCGGTGTAGAGCTCGTCGGTGTCGGTCTCGCTGATGTCGTTGAGCGTGTTGGCCGGGGAGATGCGCAGGCCGGTGCGCTCGGGGCCGATCTCGGCGGCGACGGCCTTGACGACCTCGACGGCGAAGCGGATGCGGTTCTCGACGGGGCCGCCCCACTCGTCGGTGCGGTGGTTGGAGCCGGAGGCGAGGAACTGCTGGATCAGGTAGCCGTTGGCGCCGTGGATCTCGACGCCGTCGAAGCCGGCCTCGACGGCGTTGCGGGCGGCGGAGGCGAAGCCGGCGACGGCCTCGCGCACCTGGTCGCCGGTGAGCTCGCGCGGGGTGACGAAGTCCTTGGGGCCCTCGTGGGTGTAGACCTGGCCGGCGGCGGCGACGGGCGAGGGGCCGACGGGGTGGAGGTCGCCGTCGAGCAGGTCGGGGTGGCCGATGCGGCCGGAGTGCATCAGCTGGGCGAAGATCCGTCCGCCGCGCTCGTGCACGGCGGTGGTGACCTCGCGCCAGGCGGCGATCTGCGCGCGGCTGTGCAGTCCGGGGGTGTTGGGGTAGCCCTGGCCTTCGGGGACGGGCTGGACGCCCTCGGTGATGATCAGTCCGGCGGAGGCGCGCTGGGCGTAGTACTCGGCGACGACCGCCGTGGGGGTGCCGTCCTGGCCGTTGGCGCGGCTGCGGGTCATGGGGGCCATCGCGATGCGGTTGGCGAGGCGGGTCCCGGCGAGGTCGATGGGGTCGAATGCAGTGGTCACGGCTGTCCCTCACATGAATATGTGGTCGGCCAACTAATCGGGCCGATGCCACTGTAACCCATTTACTTGGCCAGCCAAGATAATCTGCGGACCACGGTAATCTTGAGGACGAGAACCGTCCCGAGGAGCCCGTGATGTCAGGAACCGACCCCGTCTGTACCGCCTCGTCCACCGAGCCGCGGCCCGCCGCCGCGTGCGGCGGGACGGTCAGCCACACCCTGGCGTGGGTCGCGCGGCTGCACCGGATCGCCATGGGCCGGCGGCTGCGGGACCTCGGCCTCTACCCGGGCCAGGAGCTGATGATGATGCGCCTGTGGGACTGCGGGGCGGTCCGCCAGTCGGAGCTCATCCAGTCGCTCGGCCTCGACCCCTCGACGGTGACGAAGATGCTCCAGCGCCTGGAGCAGTGCGGATACGTCCGCCGCAGCCCGGACCCCGCCGACCGGCGCGCGGTCCTGGTCGAGGCGACGGAACAGGGCGCGGCCCTGCGCGCCGGGGTCGAGGGCGCCTGGACGGACCTGGAGGAGCGCACGCTGGCCGGGCTCGCCCCGGCCGACCGCGCGGAGCTCGCCCGCCTGCTCGGCCTCGTGGGCGACAACCTGGCCGAGGAGGCGGGCGAGGAGGCCGCCTGCCCGCCCGCACCGGGCACCGTCTGCTGACACCCGGCGCCGTCTGCTGACACCGGGCCGGGCGGCGGCCCGACCGTCCGCCCGACGTCCGGGCCCGGTCGCGTCGTGCTCCCGTCCGATGGCGCCGGGCCGGGCGGCGGTCGGCGGGCCGGGGCCGGCTCAGCCCGCCAGGACGTCCAGGGCGCGGTCCACGTCCGCCGTCGTGTTGTAGAGGTGGAAGGAGGCCCTCAGGTTGCCCGCACGGTCCGAGAGCAGGATGCCGGCCGCCCGCAGCGCGTCGGCGCGGCCGCCGAGGCCGGGGATGGCGACGACGGCCGACTCGTCCATGACGGGCGCGTGGCCGAGGTCGAGGAGCCCGGCGCGGAAGCGGGCCGCGAGCCCCTTGTCGTGGGCCTCGATCCGCTCGATGCCGATCTCCTCCAGGAGGGCGAGCGAGCGGGCCGCCCCGTGGTACGAGAGGAACGTCGCGGGCTCGTCGAAGCGGCGCGCGGAGCGGGCCAGTTCGCGGACCGGGCCGTAGCTGTTCACCCACAGCTCCTCGCCCGTGACCCAGTTGGCGTGGATGGGGAGCAGCGAGTCCTGCGCCTCCTCGGTGACGGTGAGGAAGGAAGCGCCGCGCGGGCACAGCAGGAACTTGTAGCCGCCGGTGACCGTGTAGTCCCACTCCCCCGCGTGCAGCGGCAGCCAGCCGGCGGACTGGGTGGCGTCCAGGAGCGTGCGGGCGCCGTGGGCCGCCGCCGCCTCCCGCACCGCGGCGGAGTCGGCCGTCCGCCCGTCCGACGACTGCACGGCGGAGAACGCGACGAGCGCGGTCCCGGGGCGGACGGACTCGGCGAGCCGCTCCAGGGGCACGGACCGGGTCTTGAGGTCGCCGCGGATCGTGAACGGGGTGATGAGGGACGAGAAGTCTCCCTCGGGGAACAGGATCTCCGCGCCCGCGGGCATCGACTGGGCGATCATCCCGCAGTGCACGGCGACCGAGCTGCCGACGGCCACCCGCTCGGGGGAGACGTGGGCCAACCGGGCGTAGGCCGCCCGGGCCTCGTCGACGACGTCGAAGCTGCCGGCGCCGTCGTGGCGGCCGTCGGCGGTCTCCTCGGCGAGCAGCGTGACGGCCTCGACGGTCCGCCGCGGCATCAGGCCGCAGGCGGAGGTGTTCAGGTACGTCTTCTTGGGCGCGAACTCGGCGCCGCCGAGCGGCTGGTCCAGGGAATCCATGCCCCCACCCTGGATTCCCCACGATCACCCGTCAATGGCGATTCGACCGTGGGGAAATCCAAGCCGCGCTTATCCCCGCAGGTCAGAGTCCCCGCAGGTCAGGCCGTCAGGCCTGGGGAACCTCGCAGGCGCCGTCCGGTCCGCAGACCTCCGCGTCGGCGCCGACCGGCTGGAGCACCCGGCCCTGCCAGGCCTGTTCGAGGGCCTGGGTGAAGACCTCGGCGGGCTGGCCGCCGGAGACGCCGTAGCGGCGGTCGAGGACGAAGAACGGCACGCCGTTGGCGCCGAGCTCGGCGGCCTCGCGCTCGTCCTCCCGTACGGCGTCGGCGTAGGCGGTCCCGTCGGCGAGGACGGCCCGCACCTCGGTCTCGTCGAGACCGGCCTCGACTCCGAGCGCCACCAGGGTCTCGGCGTCGAAGACGGAGCGCTCCTCGGCGAAGTTGGCGCGGTAGGCCAGGTCGAGCAGCTCGCTCTGGCGGCCGTGCGCCTTGGCGAGGTGGAGCAGCCGGTGGATGTCGAAGGTGTTGCCGTGGTCGCGGCCCTCGGTCAGGTAGCCGAGGCCCTCGGAGTGCGCGTTGGAGGCGACGTGCGCCTCCATGGCGCGGGCCTCGTCGAGGGTGCGGCCGTACTTCTTCGCCAGCATGTCGAGGACGGGTGCCCGGTCGCCCTTGGGGCTGTTCGGGTCGAGCTCGAAGGAGCGGTGCACGACCTCGACGTCGTCGCGGTGGGCGAAGGCCGCGAGCCCCTTCTCGAAGCGGGCCTTGCCGATGTAGCACCAGGGGCAGGCGATGTCGCTCCAGATCTCGACGCGCATGTGACTTCTCTCCGAGGGTTGCCGGTGGGGTGTTCCGTACGGTCGAACGCCCCGGCCGGCCTCCCTCATTCCGCGTCCGGCCCCAGTGTGAGCCGGAGCACGAGGTGGTCGCCGTCGCGCGGGTGCTCCGGGTCCGGGGTCCAGCCGTGGGCGGCGTAGAAGGCCTGGGCGCGCTCGTTCTTCTCGAAGACCTCCAGGCGGGCGCCGGTCGCCCCGGCCGCGCGCCAGGCGTCGACGCAGGCGGCGTGGAGTTCGGCGCCGACGCCGGCGCGCCAGCGGGAGGGCAGGACGTGGAGCTGGGAGAGGGTCATGACGCCGTCCCTGACGCCGGACGCGGCGACGCCGACGACCCGGCCGTCCCGCTCGGCGCACAGCACCCGGCCGCCGTCGACGGCCGCCGCCCAGGCCGCCCGGGAGCGCGCCAGCTCCTCGGGCCCCTCGAAGTCGGCGTCGGGGACGTGGCCGCGGTAGTAGGTGGCGCGGGCCTCGGCGTGGAGGGCGACGACGGCGTCGACGTCGTCTGCGGTGGCGAGTCTGATCACGCCCTCTCAGGACGCGGCGGACACGGCGCCGGTTCCGGTGGAGGCCCCGCGGGACGTTTCCGGCCGGGGCCCGGTCGGACGGCTCGGGCTCCCGCGAGCCGGTCGAACGAGGCGCGGTAGGCGCTCGGGGTGAGGCCGGTGCGGCGCACGAGGTGGCCGCGCGGGGAGTCCGCGGTGGGCTGCTCGCCGGGGTGAACGTCCTCTCGGCGCGGGTGGCGGCGCGGTACGGGGCGAAGGTCCCGATCGTGGTGGGCCGGGTGGTCGCGCGGACCGGCCTGCTCGTCAGTGCCGCCCTGGCGACCCTGGCGTCGCTGCGCCTGCCGGGCCGCCGGGGCTGAGCGGGCGGACGCCCCCGCGGCGGCCGGGGCGGGTCACGCGCCCTTGCGGTACTGCCCTGGTGCCACGCCGTACTCGCGCTTGAAGGCCTTGGCGAAGGCGAACTCCGAGGAGTAGCCGGAGCGTTGGGCCACGACGCGGAGCGGGAGGTCGTCGGAGCGGAGGAGGCGGCCGGCCGTGGTCATGCGCCACCAGGTGAGGTAGGCGAGGGGGGCGCGGCCCACGAGGGCGGTGAAGCGGCGGGCGAAGGGGGCGCGGGAGAGTCCGGTGAGGGCGCCGAGCTCCTCGACCGTCCACGGTCGGGCGGGGTCGTCGTGGAGGGCCCGGAGGGCGCCGGCGACCGCGGGGTCGCCGAGGGCGGCGGACCAGCCGGTGGAGCGGTCGGCGCGTTCGGTGAGCCACCAGGTGCGGAGCAGGTACAGGAGCAGGGTGTCGAGGAGGGCGGGGACGATGGCGTCGGATCCGGGCTGGGGCTCGGCGAGTTCGGCGCCGAGCAGGTCGACGGCGGCCCGCAGCCGGGGGTGGGCGCCGACCCGCGCGGGCAGGTGGACGTACGGGGGCAGCTCGGTGAGCAGCGGATGGGCACGGGCCCGGCTGAGCTGGTAGGAGCCGCACAGCAGCAGCGTCTCCTCGGCGCCGATCGGGCCCCGGTCGGGCGGGGTGGGCCAGGAGCCGTCGGGTGCGGGCAGGGCGTCGACGAGCGGGGTGCCGGGCCGGTCGGCGAGGCCGTGGCCGGTGCCGTGGGCGAGGAGGACGACGTCGCCGGGGCCGAGCCGGACGGGGGCGCCGTCGTCCGGGGGCAGCAGCCAGGCGGTGCCCTGGAGGACGACGTGGAATCCGGCGCCCTTGCCCTCGGGGAATCGAATGCCCCAGGGCGCGAAGCGGACCGTGCGGGAGGAGTGGGGCCGCCCGGTGCGCATGGCGGCGATGGCATCGCTCAGTACGTCCATCCCGGCACCGTACTCCGTACCCCCTGCCCACCGGGGCGAGACGATCGGACATGTTCGGAAGCCACGAGGATATGGATCGTCTCGCAGCACTCTCCTACGGTCGAGTGCATGACGACGACCACGGCAACAGGCAGGACGACCAGGGCGGTTCTCTTCCACGAGACCGGCGGACCCGAGGTGCTGACGGTGGAGGAGGTGCCGCTGCCGGATCCCGGGCCCGGGGAGGTGCGCGTACGGGTCGAGGCGATCGGGCTCAACCGCGCCGAGGCGCTGTTCCGCACGGGCACCTACTACTACCCGGCGACCCTGCCGGGTTCGCGGCTCGGCTACGAGGCGGCGGGGGTGGTCGAGGCGGTCGGCGCGGGGGTCACCGAGTACGCCCCGGGCGACCCGGTGATGGCGGCGGCCAACTTCGACTTCGGAAAGTACGGGGTGTACGCGGAGCGGGTGGTGCTGCCGGAGGAGTACGTGGTGGCCCGGCCCGAGGGGGTGGACGCGGTGACGGCGGCGGCGGTGTGGCTGACCCACTTCACCGCGTACGGCGGGATGGTGCTGACCGGCGGACTGCGCGCCGGCGACCACGTGGTGATCACGGGGGCGTCGAGCGGGGTGGGGACGGCCGCGATCCGGACGGCGCTGCGGATCGGGGCGGTGCCGATCGCCGCCACGCGCGGCGAGGGCAAGCGGAAGCGGCTCCTGGAGCTGGGGGCGCCGCACGTGATCGCCACGGACACGGAGGACCTGGTCGCCGAGGTGCGGCGGATCACCGGCGGGGCGGGCGCGGAGCTGGTCTTCGACGCCGTCGGCGGGCCCGGGTTCGCCCGGCTCGGCGACGCGCTGCGCCCCGGCGGGACCGCCGTGCTGTACGGCTGGCTCGACCCGCGTCCGGTCGAGCTGTCGGCCAACTGGCCGCAGACGGTCCACACCTACGCCAACGGGGCCCTGGCCAGGACCGAGGAGGGGCGCCGCCGCGCGGCCGGCTTCATCGGCGCGGGCCTGCGGGACGGCTCCCTGGCGCCGGTGATCGCCGAGACCTTCGAGGGTCTGGAGCGGATCGCCGACGCCCACCGGCTGATGGAGTCGAACACGCACTTCGGGAAGATCGTGGTGCGCGTGGACCACTGACGGATCGTGGTGCGCGTGGACCACTGACGGTCAGCGCCTCGGCACGCCCAGCGGGTTGCCGTCGCGGAGCTCCGGCGGGAGGAGGTGGCCGGGGGTCGACTGGTAGGTGACCGGGCGCAGCCAGCGCTCGATCGCGGTCGCGCCGACGGAGGTGCCGGTGGAGGTGGTGGCCGGATAGGGGCCGCCGTGGTGCTGGGCGGGCGCGACGGCGACGCCGGTGGGCCAGCCGTTGACGAGGACGCGGCCCGCCAGCGGGGTGAGTTCGGCGAGCAGCGGGGCGGCGTCGGGGTCCCCGGTGCCCTCCGTGGCGATGTGCAGGGTGGCGGTGAGGTTGCCGGGCAGCAGGCCGAGGACGGCGGTGACCTCCTCGCGGGAGGAGTAGCGGGCGACGACGGTGACGGGGCCGAAGCACTCCTCCAGGAGGAGGTGGTGGTGGCCGCCTTCGGTGAGCCGGTCGGCGTCGACGTCGAGGACGCCTGCGCTGACGGTGTGCTCGCCGCCCGCGCCGGGCGTGACGGTGGTGCGCACCCCGCCGAGCGCGGCCCGCTCGGCGACGCCGGAGACGAAGGCGTCCCGCATCCGGTGGTCGAGCATCACGGCCGGTTCGGTCTCGCTGACCGCGGCGGTGAGCGCGGCGAGGAAGCGGTCGCCGTCCTCGCCTCGGGGGGCCAGGACGAAGCCGGGCTTGGTGCAGAACTGGCCCGCGCCCAGGGTCATGGAGCCGGCCAGGCCGCCGCCGATCTCCTCGGCCCGCTCCGCGGCGGCGGCCGGGGTGACGACGACCGGGTTGAGGGAGCCGAGTTCGCCGTGGAACGGGATGGGGACGGGGCGGGCGGCGGCCGCGTCGAAGAGGGCCCGGCCGCCGCGGACGGAGCCGGTGAAGCCGGCGGCCGCGACGAGCGGGTGGCGGACGAGTTCGACGCCCGCGTCGAAGCCGTGGACGAGGACGAGGACGTCCTCGGGGAGGCCGGCCTTGGCGGCGGCCCGGCGCAGCAGGGTGGCGCAGAGTTCGGAGGTGGCCGGGTGGTCGGGGTGGGCCTTGACCACGACGGGGCAGCCGGCCGCGAGGGCGCTGGCGGTGTCGCCGCCGGGGACGGAGAAGGCGAGCGGGAAGTTACTGGCGGCGTAGACGGCGACGACGCCGAGCGGGATCTTCCAGCGGCGCAGGTCGGGCCGGGGCGGGGTGGCCGCCGGGTCGGGGAGGTCGATCCGCGCGTCGAGGAAGGAGCCTTCCTCGACGACCTCGGCGAAGGCCCTCAACTGGGCGGTGGTGCGGGTGAGTTCGCCGGTGAGGCGAACGGGCCCGAGGGCGGTCTCGGCGTCGGCGGCCTCGGCGATCTGCGCGCCGGCCCCGTCGAGGAGGTCGGCGGCGGCACGGAGGAAGGCGGCCCGCACGGCGCGGTCGGCGAGCGCCTCGCGGGTGGCGTGCGCGGCCCGGACGGCCCGGTCGACCTCCTCCTTTGTGGCCTCCACCGCAACCTGTTCGCGCGGCTTCCCCGTCCGGGGGTCCACACTCCACACTGGTTCTGCCGCCACCGCCACGCCCCTGTTCGCTATTCTGAACACAGTTCCCGTAGATGAACGCATCTGGGCGGGACTCTATTGACGGCCCGGGCGTCTCCACAAGGGCTCCGATCGGCCGGGACGGCCGGAGGGCGACGGGGTGGGCGGCCGGACAACGGAAAAGGGGCGAGGGTCATGGCGACTGCCGACGCGGGTGGGGCACAGGTGAAGTCCGCCGTGCGGACCGTGGAGCTGCTCGAGTACTTCGCCGGGCGCCCCGGGATGCATTCGCTCGCCGCCGTCCAGGAGGCCGTCGGCTATCCCAAGTCCAGCCTGTACATGCTGCTGCGCACCCTGGTCGAGCTCGGCTGGGTGGAGACGGACTCCACCGGCACCCGGTACGGCATCGGGGTGCGGGCGCTGCTCGTGGGCACCTCGTACATCGACGGCGACGAGGTGGTGGCCGCCTCCCGGCCCACCCTGGACCGGCTCTCCGACGACACCACCGAGACCATCCACCTGGCGCGCCTCGACGGCACGAACGTGGTCTACCTGGCGACCCGCCAGTCCCAGCACTACCTGCGGCCCTTCACCCGGGTCGGGCGGCGGCTGCCCGCGCACTCGACCTCGCTCGGCAAGGCGCTGCTCGCCACCCACAGCGACGAGCAGGTGCGCAAGCTGCTCCCGGAGACCCTGCCGGCGCTGACCGAGCACACGCTCACCGACCGCGAGCAGCTCATCGAGGAGCTGCACGTCATCCGCGAGCAGGGCTACGCGGTGGACCGCGAGGAGAACACCCTGGGCCTGCGCTGCTTCGGCGTCGCGATCCCGTACCGGACCCCGGCCCGGGACGCGATCAGCTGCTCGGTGCCGGTGGCGCGGCTCACCCCGGCCCACGAGCAGATGATCAAGGACGCCCTGTTCGACGCCCGGGACCGGCTGACGCTCGCGACCCGCCGCCTCTGATCACGCGCGGTCGGCGAGGGCCTGCTGCCAGACCGGGCTGTCGACGTAGTGGTTGTCGTACTGCTCCGAGGACGCCTTGATCTCCTCGAAGCTCGCCTCGCCGCGCATGACCCGGCCGAGGAGGCGCAGGTAGTCGAAGCGGGCCATGCCGGGCGTGAAGGCGAAGAGCACGTCGGCCTCGGCGCCGGGCGCCGCCGCGAAGGCGTGCGGGGTGTGCGGCGGGACGAGGAGGAAGTCGCCCTGCTCCAGGACGGTCAGCTCCTCGCCGACCAGGACCTGGAGCGAGCCGCCGAGCACGAAGAACATCTCGGAGGCCTTGGTGTGGAAGTGCGCCGGCGCCCCGACCGCGCCCTTCGCGAACGAGGAGCGGTAGCTGGTGAGCTGACCGCCGGTGGTGTCGGAGTCGGCGAGCAGGGTCATCACGCTGCTCGGGTCGGCGGTGGTCTCGGCGGTGGCGGCGCGGGTCAGGAGCGGGGCGAAGGTCGCGTTCTCGTTCATGATCACTACTCTAGAGCGCCATTGACCCCTCGACAGGGGTCAATCGATCATCAAAAAAGCCGGTCAATTCCGATCGCCCGACACCCCGGACGGGAACCCGGCGCCCCGCCCGGACGGCCCGGGGATGAGCGCCCCTCCGCCGCGCGGCGGAGGCGGTTCACCACCGGGCAGGAGGTGGGGCACCCGGCCCGCACGGGAGCGTGGAGCCATGACACGGACCGCTCACCACCCCGCCCCCGCACCCGGCACCGACCGCCGCCCCGGCACCCTCCGCCGGACGCTGCGCGCCCTCGCGATCCTCGCCTGCCTCCCGTACATCACGCTGAAGATCGCCTGGGTGGCGGGCAGCGAGATCGGCATCCCGGCCGGGAGCGCGCTCCTGGAGCACCGGCAGATGATGGCCATCGCCAACTCGGTCTCCGTGGTCGCCGACGTCCTCGTCGTCGTCCTCGCCCTGCTGCTCACCCAGGACTGGGGCCGGCGGTTCCCCGCCTGGCTGCTCGCCCTCCCCATGTGGGCGGCGACCGGACTGCTCGCCCCGATCATGACCGGTTACCCGGTGCAGCTCGCGGTCGCCCTCTTCACCGGCGACGAGAAGGCCGCCGCGCCGAGCGAACCCTTCCTGGACGACTGGGTCTTCGCCGTGGTCTACGGCGGCTTCATGCTCCAGGGCCTCGCCCTGGGCACCCTCTTCGCCCTGTACTCCCGGGACCGCTGGGGCCACGTCTGGCGGGGCCGGCTCGGCGAGCTGTCCGCCCGCACGTCCGGACCCGGGGCACGGGCCCTCGCCGCCGCCGGCGCGGTGGTCGCGCTCCTGCCCGCCTCCCTCCACCTGCTGTGGGTGTCCGGCTCGACCACCGGCCTGTCCGCCCGGCGCATCGCCGAACGCGACTCCGACTTCTACGTCCTGGAAGCGCAGTGGCTCGCCTTCCTCGCCGTCGCCGTCACCTTCACGCTCTTCCTCGTCCTGCGCCGGCCCGCCCGGCTCCGGGTCCGCACCACGCTGGCGCTGGCCTGGACCGCCTCGGGCACCATGGGCTGCTGGGGCGCCTACCTGTCGCTCGTCGCGCTGCTGCCGGACCCCGATCCGACCAAGCGCGTCCCCGAACTCGTACAACTGTCCTACGCTGGCGAAATGATCACCGGGTTCCTTCTCGCCGCGTGCGTGGCGCTGTTCCTGCGGCGGCGGAGCGCCGAGGCGTGAGACCGGTCGCGGCCCTGTTCGGGCAGCGGGCCAGGCTCCGCTGGCTCCATCTGATCCTGGGCGGCGCCCTGTTCATGCCCTTCTGGATGGTCGGCTCGCTCGTCGCGGCGCCGCTGCTCGGCGGCGGCGGCCTGTTCACCGGGGACCTCGGGGTGCAGCTCGGGGCGTACGCGGCGGGGCTGCCGCTCGCCGCCGTCACCGCCCTCTTCCCACTGGCCCGGCCGATGTCGGTGGCGGCGGCGCGGGCGCTGTGCGGAGTGCCCGCGGACCGGTTCGCCGACGGTCCGGCGCACGGCCGGACGGAGAAGGCCAGGACGGCCGGCTGGTTCAGCCTGCACCTGGGCGCCGGCGCGCTGATCAGCGGGGCGAGCCTGGCGCTGCCGCCGTTCGCGGCGGCGGTGATGGCGCTGCCGTTCTCCCCGGCGCTCCGGGAGTCCGAACTCGGCCGGATCTGGGGGCTCGACCGGCCCGGGTGGGTCTGGGCGGGGATCCCGGCCGGGCTGCTCATGCTGCTCGCGCTGGCCGCCGGTGCCGCCGCCACCGGGACCCTGCTCGCCCGGCAGGCGCCCCGGCTGCTCGGGCCGAGCCCCGCGGACCTGCTCGCGGCGGCCGAGCGCCGCGCGGCGGAGGCCGAGTCCCGCAACCGCCTCGCCCGCGAGCTGCACGACTCGGTCGGCCACGCGCTGAGCGCGGTCACCCTCCAGGCGGGCGCGGCCCGCCGGGTCCTGGACGGCGACCGGGCCGACCTGGAGTTCGTACGGGAGGCGCTGACCGCCATCGAGGAGACCACCCGGCGCACGGTCGGGGAGCTGGACTGGGTCCTGGGGGTCCTGCGGGACGACGGGGAGGCGGAGCGGCCCGGCCCCGGCCCCGGGCTCGACTCCCTGGAGGCCCTGGTGCGGGGCGCGGGACCGCGCGTGACCCTGACCGTCTCCGGGGACCTGGGCCCCGTACCGGAGGCGCTGTCCCGCGAGGCGTACCGGATCGTCCAGGAAGGGCTGACCAACGCGGCCCGGCACGCGGGCGGCGAGCCCGTCGCCGTACGGCTCGACGCACGGACCGAGGAGTGGGAGATCACCATGGAGAACCCCCTGCCCGAGCGACCCCCGGTCGCCCGCCCGCACGGCGGGCGGGGCCTGCGCGGGGTCGGCGAGCGGGCCCGGCTGTTCGGCGGCACCGCCGAGGCGGGCCCGGTGGACGGCGTCTGGCGCCTCGCGGTCAGGATTCCCCGGTGAGCGCCCCGATCAGGGTCGTGCTCGCCGACGACGAGCGGATGGTGAGGACCGCCCTGCGGGTGATCCTCGACGCGGAGCCCGACCTGGAGGTCGTCGGCGAGGCGGCCACCGGCGCCGAGGCGGTCTCGGTGGTGCGGGCCCAGGAGCCGGACGTCGTCCTGATGGACGTCCGCATGCCGGAGATCGACGGCATCCGGGCCACCGAGCAGATCCTCGCCGGGATGGCCCGGGCGCCCCGGATCGTCGTGGTCACGACCTTCGAGAACGACTCCTACGTGTACGACGCGCTGCGCGTCGGCGCCGCCGGCTTCCTGCTCAAGCGGGCGGCGGCGGAGGAGCTGGTGAGCGCGGTCCGCCTGGTCGCCCGCAGCGACTCGCTCCTCTATCCGGCCGCCGTCCGGGGCCTGGCGGCCGAACACGCCCGCCACCGTCCGCCGGCCGCCCCGCCCTGGGTCGCCCGGCTCACCGACCGGGAGTCCGAGGTCCTGCGGCTGGTGGCGACCGGCCTCACGAACGCCGAGATCGCCGAGCGCATCGGCGTCGGCCCCGCCACCGTGAAGACGCACGTCGCGGGGGTCCTGGCGAAGCTCGGCGCCCGCGACCGCACCCAGGCGGTGATCCTGGCGTACGAGTCGGGGTTCGTGCGGGCGGGCTGAGGCGAGGCGGCCGGGCCCGGTCCGGTCCGCTCCGGTCCGGTCACCGGGGACTTCCCGTAGGGACCTCGTGGTGTTCAGGACCTCGTGGCGTTCCAGCAGCCGTCGTGGTCGTCGGTCATCGGCCGCGTGCGGTCGAAGGGGTCGACCGTCCGGTCGCTCCTGGCGGCGTCCGTTCCGCCGCCGCCGCCGAACTCCGGCCGGAGATAGCCGGTGAGGTTGTCGCAGCCGCCGTTGGTCGCCTCGGCCCGGTACGAGAGCAGGGTGAGGGTCCCCTTCTCGGTCATCACCTTCGCCGGGTCGTCCCAGCTCACCACGGTCGCCCGCCGCACGATCACGCGCACGACCTCGTCGCCGCCGCCCGCCGGGGCGACCGGGTAGACGTAGGTGACGTCGGCGGTCACCTCCAGGGCCCCGCGCTCCCCCTCCCGGTACGTGAGGCGCCCGCGGCTCTTGACCACGTCCCCGACGAGGCGGGCCTGCGCCGGGTCGAAGCGGCTGAAGAGCGACAGCGGGTCGTGGTCCTCGCCCGGTGTGCGCAGCGCGGTCGACACGAAGGACCTCATGTCCGGCTGGTGCGGGTTGATCAGGGCGACCGCCTTGTCCGGGTGTCCGCCCCGCAGCACGGCCGGGTCCAGGCTGGCGGCGGCGAGGAAGTCGCGGGTCCGCGCGAGCGCCCGCGCGACCTCCTCCTTCGTCATCCACCCGGTCGCCCGGGCGGCGGGCACGCTGATGCCGGCCGTGCCGTCCGCCCAGCGGACCGCGGGAGACCCGCGGAACGGCTCGGCGAGCGTGGCCCGCCCGCCCCCTTCCGCGGGAGGCGCCTGGTCCGGCCGCTCCGTCTCCTGCGCCAGGGGCCGTGCGGCCCCGCCGTCGTCACCGGACGACCACCCGACGAACCCTCCCGGGTCCACGGCCACAACGAGGAGGGCCAGCGCGGCCACGAACCCCGCCACGTACCAGCCCTTGCTCCGCCGGCGGCGTGCGGGCGGGTGCGCACGCCACGCCGGCGGCTCCGCGGGCGCCGTCCTCAGCCGGGCCGCCACCTCGCGGGCCCGCGCCGACGGCTCCTTCGGGGCGTCCGCCGTACCGTCGGCCGAGGTCCGCAGGAACTGCTCCCACACCTCGTCCGGCACGTCCGGACCGCCGTGCTCCCCGCCCTTGCCCACGACCCACTCCCCACCCTGCGTGTCTTCGGCCCCTCCCCCGGGGCCCCCGCATGATCACACACCCGGCGGAGGGGCCCGACATGAAGGTTCGCTGAGAAACGGGGCACATCCGGAACGTCCGTCACCGGTTCGTTCGTCCCCACAGGTGCGATGAACAAGACGATCAGGCACACGTCGGTCTTCGTGCTGATCCTGGTGCTGGCCCTGCTGGGCCGGGCCACCTGGGTGCAGGCGTACGAAGGCAAGGCGCTCGCGGACGACTCGAAGAACCGGCGGAAGACCATCGCGCAGTACGCGCAGCCGCTCGGCAACATCGTCGTGGCCGGCTCGCCGGTCACCGGCTCGAAGAAGACGAAGGGAGGGGACCTCGCCTACCAGCGCACCTACACGGACGGCGAGCTGTACGCGGCGGTCACGGGCTACAGCTCGCAGGCGTACGGCGCCACGCAGCTGGAGGGCATCTACTCCGGCGTCCTCGACGGCACCGACGACCGGCTGAAGAACCCGCTGGACGCCGTCACCCGCAAGCAGCAGGCGCCGGGCACGGTCGTCACCACGATCGACCCGGACGTGCAGAAGGCCGCCTACCGGGCGCTCGGCGGCAAGAAGGGCGCGGCCGTCGCCGTCGACCCGGTGACCGGCCGGATCCTCGCCATGGCGTCCACCCCGTCCTACGACCCGTCGAAGATCGCCGGGACGACGGGCGGGGACGCCTGGAAGGCGCTGACCGCCGACGAGGACAAGCCGATGGTCAACCGGGCCCTGCGGCAGCCGCTGCCGCCCGGCTCGACGTTCAAACTGGTCGTCGCGGCGGCGGCCCTGGAGGACGGGCTCTACGGCTCGGTGGACACGGCGACGGAGAGCCCGGACCCGTACACGCTTCCGGGCACCCGGAGGGTCCTGCCCAACGAGAACGCGTCCGCGCCCTGCGAGAACGCGACGATCCGCACGGCGCTCCGGTACTCCTGCAACAACGTCTTCGCGAAGATGGCCGTCGACCTGGGGCAGGACAAGGTGAAGGCGATGGCGGAGAAGTTCGGCTTCAACGACGACGCGCTCGACGTACCGGTCCGCGCCTACGCCAGCGTGTACCCCTCCGGCATGGACAAGGCCCAGACGGCGCTGACCGGCATCGGCCAGTTCGACGTCACGGCCACCCCCCTCCAGATGGCCATGGTGTCGGCCGCCATCGCCAACGACGGCCTCCTCGCGGCCCCGCACATGGTGTCGGAGGTCGTCGACTCCGACGGCGACGCGCTGACCTCGTACAAGGACGGGGACACCCGCCGGATCGTCTCCTCCTCGACGGCCGAGCAGCTGCGGAGCGCGATGGTGACCGTGGTCGAGAAGGGCACGGGCGGCAACGCGGCCGTGGCCGGGGCCGAGGTCGGCGGCAAGACCGGCACGGCGCAGCACGGCGAGAACAACAGCAAGACGCCGTACGCCTGGTTCACCTCCTACGCCAAGGACCCGTCCACCGGGAAGCAGGTCGCCGTCGCGGTGATGATCGAGGACTCGGGCGCCGCCCGCTCCGAGGTCAGCGGCAACGGCCTGGCGGCCCCGGTGGCGCAGAAGATGATGGCGGCGGCGCTGAAGTGACGGGGGACGGGAGCCGATTGGCCGCCGGACCCCGTCACACGATATGCAGGGGCACACCCCGCGATCCGAGCACGCGTTCGCATCGCGGGGCGTGCCCCTGCTCCCGTCCCCACGGAGGACCGCCGTGCGCCTGCCCCGTTCCCTGTCCGGCTGGACCATGGCGGTCTTCGGCGTGCTCGCCGCCGCGCTCGGGGTGGTGGGCCTGGTGGCCCCGGACGCCCTGCTCACCGTCATGGGCTTCGAGCCGGTGCCCGAGGGCGGACGCGCGGACGGGGACCACACCCTGGTCTTCCTGACGGCCTCCTCCATGGCGGCGCTCAACATGGGCGTCTACTACGTGCTGGCCGCCCTCGCCGACTGGAAGCCCTTCTTCCGGTGGACGGTCCCCTTCCGTCTCCTCACCTGCGCGGTCTTCACCCTCGCCGTCGTCACCGGCCGCGCCCCCACCGGCTTCCTCGGCGTCGGCCTGTGGGAGGGACTCGGCGCGGTGGTGACGGGGGCCGCGCTGCGGTACGAGCGTCGGGGGACGGCCCTCACGGGCGTCGGACCCGAGTCGGACACCGCCTGAGGACGTCCGCTCCGGAACCGCCGGCCCGACGTAGGGCATCCGCCCCGATCCGCGGGCCCGACGTAGGGCATCCGCCCCGATCCGCCGACCCGGCCTAGGGAGGTCGACCGATCCGCGGGGGCCTCCTCAGAGGTCAGGCTGCGGGCATGCGTTGGTATCTGACAGGTGTGGTCGTGTCCGGATTCGGGACGACGGCGATGTGGCTGGTCTCGGGGATCTGGGTGAAGTCCCTGACGGGGTCGGACAGTCTGGCGGCCCTGACCGCGTTCGCCCTGTGGGCGCCGGTACTGCTGGGGCCGCTGCTCGGCACGGTCGCGGACCGGGTGCGGCGCCGGCCCCTCCTGGTCGTCCTGAACGCGGCGATGGCGGTCCTGCTGCCGCTGCTCCTGTGGGTCGAGTCGGCGGACCGGGTGTGGCTGCTGTTCGCGGTCCTCGTGCTCTACGGGGCGCAGGGCGCCGTGCACGAGGCGGCGGAGCAGGCGCTGGTGGCGACCGTGCTCGACGAGGGGCGGCTCGGCACGTTCAACGGGCTGCGGATGACCGCGAACGAGTCGATGAAGCTGGTCGCGCCGCTGGTGGCGGCGGGGATCTTCGCCCGGTACGGGGGCGGCCCCGTCGCCCTCCTGGACGCGGCGAGCTTCGCGGTCGCGGCGGGGGTGTTCGCGCTGATGCCGGTGCGCGAGCCGAGGCCCGCGCGGCCCGCGGCCCGCCACTGGTGGCGCGAGACGGCCGAGGGCGTCCGACTGCTGCGGGCGTCGCCGGTGCTGCGGCCACTGGTGGCGACGGGCGCCGTCACGATGCTGCTCGCCGGGGTGAACGGGGCCGCGATCTACGCCGTGGTCGACCGCGGGCTCGGGCACGCGCCCGCGTACGCCGGTGTGCTGTACGCGGTCCAGGGCGCGGGGTCGGTCCTCGCCGGCCTGGTCACCGGCCCGCTGCTCCGCCGGATCCCGGAGCGGACGCTCGCCGCCGCCGGCCTGGCGCTCTTCGCGGTGGCGGTCGGAGTACGGGCGCTGCCGTACGGGGCGACGGCCCTGGCGGCGAGCGCGGTCATCGGGATCGGTCTTCCCTGGGTGCTCGTCGCCGTGGTGACCGCAGTGCAGCGGGAGGCCCCCGCGGAGGCCGTCGGCCGGGTCGCCGCGACCGCGCACACCCTCGTCCTCGCCCCCAACGCGGTGGCCCTCGCGCTCGGCGCGGGCCTGGTCGCGGTGGTCGACGTCCGGGTCCTGCTGCCGCTGCTCGCGCTGGCGGGCCTGGCATGGGCCGCGGGCCTCGCCGCGCGGGCTCGGCGCGCGGCCGAACCGGGGGACGGGGAGCATGGAGGGAGACGTGCGGGCCCGGCGGGAGGAGGGCAGGGTGACGGCCGGTTCGTTTCCGGGGACGACGGGGCCGGTCGGCGTGCCCCTGGACGGCAAGGGACTCCTTGACGTCCTCGGGGTGGCGGCCGTCGTGGTGGACGCGCGGGGCCGGATCGTGCTGTGGAGCCCCCAGGCGGAGGACCTCTTCGGCTTCCGCGCGGACGAGGCGCTCGGCCGGTACGTGGCCCGGCTGATCGTCGGCCCGGAGCACCGGGAGGAGGCGATGCGCCTCTTCGGCGAGGTGCTGCGCGGCGGCACGACCTGGTCGGGCACCTTTCCCGTACGGCACAAGGACGGCACCGACCGGCAGGTGGAGTTCCGGAACATGCGGCTCACCGACGACCGGGGGTCGCTGTACGCGCTCGGGATCGCCGCCGACCGCTCCGCCGTCGAGCGGGTCGAGACCGAGCTCGCCCTCTCCGACCGGCTGGTCACCCAGTCGCCGATCGGCCTCGCCCTGCTCGACACCGAGCTGCGGTACGTCCTGGTGAACCCGGCCCTCGAACGGATCAACGGCATCCCGGCCGCGCTGCACGTGGGGCGGCGGATCGGCGACATGCTGCCGATGCTCGACACCGGAGGGCTCGAGGCGGCGCTGCGCGCCGTGCTCGCCACCGGAGAGCCGCTGCTCGACCACGCCACGACCGGCCGGACCCCCGCCGACCCGGACCACGACCACGCCTGGTCGGTGTCGCTCTCCCGCCTGGAGGGGACCGAGGGCCGGGTCCTGGGGGTCGCGGTCTCGGTGATCGACGTGACCGAGCGGCACCGGGCCGACGCGGCGGCGGACCGGTCCCGGCGGCGGCTCGCGCTCATCGCGGACGCCTCGGCCCGGGTGGGCACCACCCTGGAGGTCGAGCGGACCGCCGACGAGCTGGCCGCGGTGGTGGTGCCGGAGCTGGCGGACATCGCCGCCGTCGACGTCCTGGACTCGGTCCTCGCGCTGCGCAGGCCGGGCGCGCCCGAGGAGGGGCCCGAGCTGTTCCGCGCGCTCGCGGTGAAGGCCGCGGGCCGGACGGAGGCGCTGCCGGCCGCCGACCCGCCCGGGGCGGTCGCCATGTACGGGGCGGACCGGCTGGTCACCCGGTGCGTGCACACCGGGCTGCCGGTCCTGGTGGAGCACGTCGGCCCGGGGGACCTGTCCCGGATCGCCCGGAGCCCGCAGGCGGCGGAGCTGCTCGCGCGGGCCGGGGTGCACTCGTACCTGGCGGTGCCGCTGATCGCGCGCGGCGAGGTGCTCGGGGCGCTCGACCTGAAGCGGGACCGGAACGCGCTGCCGTTCGACGGCGACGACGTGCTGCTCGCCACGGAGCTGGCCGCGCGGGCCGCGGTGAGCATCGACAACGCGCGCTGGTACCAGAGCGTGCGGAACTCGGCGGTGACGCTCCAGCGCAGTCTGCTGCCGGGCGCGCCGCCCGATCTGCCGGGGCTGGAGATCGCCGCCCGGTACCAGCCGGCGCAGGCGTCGAGCGAGGTCGGCGGCGACTGGTACGACGTGATCCAGCTGCCGGACGACAAGACGGCGCTGGTCGTCGGGGACGTGATGGGCAGCGGGATCGACGCGGCGGCGACGATGGGCCGGCTGCGCACCGCCACGTGCGCCTTCGCCGACCTGGACCTGTCCCCCGCGCAGGTGCTGCGGCATCTGGACCGGATCACGGCGGGCCTGGAGCACTACATCGCGACGTGCCTGTTCGCCGTCCACGACCCGGTCCGCGACCGGTGCCGGATCGCGAACGCGGGCCATCTGCCGCCCGTACGGGTCCCGGCGGACGGGCCGGCCGAGCTGGTGCGGCTGTCGACGGGGGTGCCGCTGGGGGTCGGCGGCGGCGCGTTCCACACGGCGCGGGTGCCGTTCCGGCCCGGGGACCGGCTGGTGCTGTTCACGGACGGTCTGATCGAGACCCGTGACGAGGGGATCGACGAGCGGCTCGCGCTGCTGGTGGGCCTGCTCGACGAGGCGCGCGGGCCCCTGGAGGAGACCTGCGACCTGCTGCTGCGGGCGCTGCGCCGGCCGGGTGCGCCGGACGACGTGGCGCTGCTCATCGCACGGAGCACGGGATGACGGCCCGGAACGGCTCCGGTGCGGGCCGGTGGAGGAACCGGGGGCGGGGCGGGGCGCGCGGACGGGGGCCGGGCGAGCGGGCGACGGGGCTGCGGAGCCTCGCCGGGCAGGTGTTCGCCCTGGAGGCCCTGATCGCGCTCCTGGTGATCGCGGCGGCGGTGTTCGTGACGTTCCACCAGGCGCAGGCGGACACCGAGCGGGACGCCCGGATCCGCTCGCTCGCCGTCGCGGAGGGCTTCGCGCACGCCCCGGGCATCGACGCGGCGCTGACGTCGCCCGATCCGACGGCGGCGCTCCAGAGCCGGGCGGAGGCGACCCGGCGGGCCACGGGCGTCGACTTCATCGCGGTCCTGAGCCCGTCCGGGCTGCGGTACACCGACCCGCGGCCGGAGCTGATCGGCCAGGTGGTGACGGGAGACCTGTCGCGGGCGGCGGTGGACGGCGAGTCGTTCACCGAGCGTTTCCGGGGCGAGCCGAACGACGCGGTGCGGGCCGTGGTCCCGGTGGTGGACGAGCGGGGCCGGGTCGTCGGCATGGTCAGCAGCGGTATCGGGGTGGAGAGCATCACGCACGCGGTGCAGGGGCGGCTGCCGCTGCTGATCGGTGCGGCGGGCGGCGCGCTGGCGCTGGCGGTCGGCGGGGCGGCGCTGGTGAGCCGGCGGCTGCGGCGGCAGACGCACGGGCTCGGGCCGGCCGAGATGACCCGGATGAAGGAGCACCACGAGGCGGTGCTGCACGCGGTCCGCGAAGGGGTGCTGATCGTGGGGGCCGACCGCCGGCTGCTGCTCGCCAACGACGAGGCCCGCCGGCTGCTGGGGCTCGGTCCTGACGCGGAGCGGCGGCACGTCTCGGAGCTCGGTCTCGATCCCCGTACGGTCGAGCTCCTGGAGTCGGGGCGGTCGGCGACGGACGAGGTGCACCGGGCGGGCGACCGGCTGCTCGCGGTGAGCGTGCGGCCGACCGTCGCGGGCGGGGCGGAGTCCGGGTGCGTGATGACGATGCGGGACACCACGGAGCTGGCGGCGCTGACGGGCCGGGCGGCGGTGGCGCGCGGCCGGCTCCAGCTGCTGTACGAGGCGGGGGTGCGGATCGGGACGACGCTGGAGGTCGTGCGGACGGCGGAGGAGCTGGCGGAGGTGGCGGTGCCGCGGTTCGCGGACTTCGCCACGGTGGAACTGCTGGAGCCGGTGCTGCGCGGGGAGGAGCCGCCCGAGGCCGGGGTGGTGACCACGGAGCTGCGGCGGACGGCGATGAACGGGCTGCGGCCCGACCAGCCGCTCCAGGCGGTCGGGGACACGATCCACTTCGACGTGCCGAGCACGCCGATGGCGAAGGCCCTGAACGCCGGGCACGCGGTGGTGCAGGCGGAGCTGGCGTCGGCGGAGGGCTGGCGGGCGCAGGACCCGGAGGGTGCGGCGCGGGCGCTGGCGTACGGGATGCACTCGCTGCTCACGGTGCCGCTGCTGGCCCGTGGGGTGGTCCTCGGGATGGCGAACTTCTGGCGGGCGGACACCCCGGAGCCGTTCGGGGAGGAGGACCTGTCGTTCGCGGAGGAGCTGGCGGCGCGGGCGGCGGTGGCGATCGACAACGCGCGCCGGTTCACCCGGGAGCACGCGATGGCGGTGACGCTCCAGCGGAGCCTGCTGCCGCGGGGGCTGCCGGAGCTGAGCGCGGTGGACGTGGCGTACCGCTACCTCCCGGCGAAGGCGGGGGTCGGCGGCGACTGGTTCGACGTCATCCCGCTGCCGGGGGCGCGGGTGGCGCTCGTGGTGGGCGACGTGGTGGGGCACGGGCTGCACGCGGCGGCGACGATGGGGCGGCTGCGGACGGCGGTGCACAACTTCTCGACCCTGGACGTGCCGCCGGAGGAGATCCTCGGCCATCTCGACGAGCTGACGGGCCGGATCGACGACCGGGAGCCGGAGGAGCCGGACGCCGAGGGGCGGCGGCGCGACGAGGGCATCACGGGCGCGACCTGCCTGTACGCGATCTACGATCCGGCGTCGGGGCTGTGCACGGTGGCGAGCGCGGGGCATCCCGGGCCGGCGCTGGTGGGTCCGGACGGGCGGGTCGAGTTCCCCGAGCTGGCGCCGGGGCTGCCGCTCGGGCTCGGGCTCGGCGACGTGCCGTTCGAGGCGACGGAGCTGCGGCTGTCGGAGGGGAGCAAGCTGGTCCTGTTCACGGACGGGCTCCTGGAGGACCACGGGCGGGACCTGGGCGCGGGGATCGGGCTGCTGCGGTCCACGCTGGCCCGTCCGGACCGGAGTCCGGAGCAGACCTGCGCGGACGTCCTCGCGACGCTGCTGTCGCCGGCACCCCGCGACGACATCGCGCTCCTCGTGGCGCGGACCCGGCTGCTGGACCGGGAGCGGATCGCGGAGTGGGAGGTGGCGCGGGACCCGTCGGCGGTCTCGCCGGTGCGGAACGCGGCGGCGGCGAAGCTGGCGGAGTGGGGGCTCGACGGGCTGGCCTTCTCCGCGGAGCTGGTGCTCAGCGAGCTGATCACCAACGCGGTGCGGTACGGGGCGGATCCGGTGCGGGTCCGGCTGCTCCACGACCGGTCCCTGATCTGCGAGGTGTCGGACGGCAGCAGTACGTCTCCGCACCTGCGGCACGCGGCGACGACGGACGAGGGCGGGCGCGGGCTGTACCTGGTCGCCCAGTACGCGGATCGGTGGGGCACCCGGTACGCCCGGCGGGGGAAGACGATCTGGGCCGAGCTGCGGGTGGGCACGGACGACGCGGAGCCGGTGGCGGTGGCGGTGCCGGACCTGGACGCGCTGGAGGACCTGGGCTGGTGAGGGGCGGTGCGGCGGGCCCCTCGGAAGTCCGTGGTATACCAGATCTTCGCATCGTTCCCGTACCCCGTCCGCATCCGAGGAGACCCCGTGACCCCGCCGCCGCCCCGCACCGCGACCCTGTTCCACGACGTCCGGCCCTACGGCGGCCCGGCCCGCGACCTGATCGCGGTGGACGGACTGCTGGCCGCGGAGGTCCCGGACGGCGCCGTCGTGGAGCGGATCGACGGCGGCGGGCGGCTGGCCCTGCCGACCCTGGTCGACGCGCACATCCACCCCGACAAGACCTCCTGGGGCGAGCCCTGGCACAGCAGGCGCCCCGCGCGCGGCATCGCCGAGTACGTCGCCGGGGACGTGGAGCTCGCCCGCGCCCTGCCGACCCCGGTGGGCGAACGGGCGCTGCGGCTGATGTCCCACGCGGTGACGCGGGGCACCCGGGCGATGCGCGCCCACGCGGACGTGGCCCCGGCGTACGGGCTCGCCGGGATCGAGGGCGTCGCCGAGGCCGCCGGGAAGCTCGCCGGGGTCCTCGACGTGGAGCTGGTCGCCTTCCCGCAGCACGGCGTGGTCCGTACCCCGGAGGTGGCCGGGCTCCTCGCGGAGGCGGCGGCGAGCGGGCTGATCACCCACATCGGCGGCATCGACCCGGCCGGCTTCGACGCGGCCGGCGACCACGACGGCGACCAGCTGGGCACGGTCTTCGCCCTCGCCGAGCGGCACGGGCTCGGGCTCGACATCCACCTCCACGACCGGGGCGAACAGGGCCTCGCCCCGCTGCGGGACATCGCCGCCCGCACCCGGGCCCTCGGGCTCCGGGGCCGGGTGAGCGTGGCGCACGCCTTCGCCGTCGCGGGCCTGGACGGCCGGGAGCTCGACGAGACGGCCGACCTGCTCGCGGACGCCGGGATCGCGCTCACCACGGTCGCCCTCTCGGTGACCACGATCCTGCCCTTCCGCCGGCTGGCCGAGCGCGGGGTGCGGGTCGGACTCGGCTCGGACGGGGTGCGGGACAGCTGGAGCCCGTTCGGCAACGCGGACATGCTGCACCGCGCCTGGCTCGCCGCCTGGGCCCTCGACCTGCGGCTCGACGAGGAGCTGGAGGCCTGCTTCCGGCTCGCCGCCGACGGGGGCGCCGAGCTGCTCGGCCTCCCGGCGGCCGACCTGCGACCGGGCTCCCCCGCCGACTTCATGCTCCTCGACGGCGAGTGCCTCCCCCAGGCCGTGGTGGACCTGCCCGCCCGCGACCTCGTGGTCCGCGCGGGCCGGGTGGTGGCCCGGGACGGCCGCCTGGTGTGACGTACGGGGGCGGGGCCGAACCCCGCCCCCGTACACACCCCCGTACGCCCTCGGTCGCGCTCCGCGTCCACCGTCGTCAGCGAGGCGTACCGCACCGGGTCCCTGCGCCGGATGCGCAGGGCGACGAGGGGAAGGCGCCGGTCCGGACGGCGGCGAGCTGCTCCGCCGACGGGGCCGACGGGGTCTGCGAAGATCGGAGGACCACCGCCCCGCACCTCCCGACTGGAGCCGTCCCCATGACCACGCCCCGCCCCGCCGCCGGCAGCTCCGCCATCGGGGACGGCCACCCGTCCCTGCGCGAGCGCGTGTACGTGGAGCTGCGCGAGCGGATCATCGAGGCGGAGTACCCGGCGGGCACCCGGCTGGTGGAGCGGGAGATCGCCGAGGAGCTGCGGGTCTCCCGGGTGCCGGTGCGCGAGGCGATGCAGCGGCTCGAATCGGAGGGCTTCCTCTCGGTGCGGCCGCGCCGGGGCTCGGTGGTCGCGGACTTCGGCCCGCGCGACGCCGCCCACCTCTTCGACGTCCGGGAGAACCTGGAGGGCCTGGCCGCCCGCCTCGCCGCCCGGCACGCCACTCCCGCGCAACTCCGCGACCTGGAGGGCCTCCTGGCCCGTGCCAGGACGGCGGCCGAGTCCGGGCGCCTGCGCGAGGCGGTCTCCCTCAACGCCGACTTCCACCGGCGGATCGTCGAACTCTCCGGCAACCCGCTCCTGGCCGACCTGATGGCCCCGCTCGACTCCCGCCTGCGCCGCCTCTTCCGGCTCACCTCCGCCCAGTCCGACGGCGAACCGATGTGCGGGGCCCACGAGCGGCTCTACGCGGCGGTCCGCGACCGCGACGAGGACGGCGCCGAGACGCTGGCGCGCGCCCACGTCGCGGACACCCGCGCCTCGACGGAACGCCTGCTGGCCGCCCTGCCGGACGAGGACACCCACTAGCCTGGCCGGATGTCGGACACACGTGCGCACGGCGGCTACCGGACGGGCGGCCTGTGGGCCGCGGCGGGGATCTCGTTCGGCGTGGTGGTGATCGGCTCGGGCGTGGCCGCGTTCGGCATGCTGGAGTACGACGAGCGGTGCATGCAGGGGATGGTCGCGGGTCCCGGTCCGCTGCTGCGGACGCGGAACGAGGCCTTTCCCCCGGCCACGGTCTGCGAGTTCGCGCGCGGGGAGGTCTCCTCGCTCGACGACTGGAGCGTCCTCGGCCCGCTGCTCTGGCTCGCCCTGGCGGTCCTGGTCGTCTGCCTGTTCGCGGCGCTGCTCGCGGAGTGGTTCGAACCGCGCGTCGGCGCCCCCTGGGTGCGGCCGATGTCCCGGGCCGAGAAGCTGAACCGGACGGGAACGGCCCTCTTCGTGACCGGCTCCATGTTCGCGATGCTGTACGCGCTGGCCGGCTGGAAGCTGCTCGCCGGCCCTTCGTCGGCCTGCTCCACGGGCGGCGACTGGGGCGAGAACGCGCCCACGACGGTGGCGTACTCCTTCTTCCCGCCCCAGGCCACCTGCCGCTACACCAGCGGCACGACGTCGCTGCTCACTCCCGAGTGGCTGGCCTCCCTCACCGCGCAGTCCGCCGCCCCCGCCCTGGTCGCGGCGGTCGGCTTCGCGCTCGCGTGGCGACGCCGGCGCGCGGAGCGGCGGACGGCGGACGCGGCCGACCCGGCCGACCGGGCAAACCGGGGAGCCGCCGCCACGGCCCCCGGTCCTGATCCGAAGGAAACGGCCTAGCCGAGCTTCCGCAGCGCCGTGCGCACCGCGTCCAGGTCCTCGTCCGAGGCCAGCCCGGCGTGGTAGAGCCGCAGTTCGGTCGCGCCCGCGTCACGGGCCGAGCCGGCGTCCCGGGCGAGGTGCGCGGGGGCGCCGCCCATGCCGCCGACGACGGAGAGGTTGGCGGCGACGACGGTCTCCGGGCGGGCGTGGGCGGCGAAGGCGGCGACCTTCGGCGGGCGGGCGACGACGCCGTCCGCGAGCCCCAGGACGTGCGCCGGGTCGGTGCCGGCGTCGGCGCCGCAGCGGTACGGGTCGGGGTCGGCGTGCAGCAGGATCCGGAAGCCGGGCGGGGCCGCGGCCCGTACGGCGGCCACGGCGGCCTCCTGGAAGGCGCGGGCCGTCCCGGCGCGGTGGGACCGGGCCGGGGCCTCCAGGGCGCCGAGGCCGCCCGCCGGTCCCGAGCCCGCCCAGACGGGCGCCAGGGCCGCGCGCACGGCGGCGGCCAGCTCGTCGGGGTCGGCGCCACGGTCCCCGTATCCCTGCCGGCAGGCGGGGCAGAAGCAGAGCGACATCAGGTACTGCTCCCGCTCGCCGAGGGCGATCCCGCCGGTCTTGTCGTGGGCGTGCAGGTGCGCGAGGCCGTACCAGCCGCAGGACTCCAGCTCGGTGCCGGCCGCGCCGGGCCGGACGGCGGCCTCGGCCGCCAGGTCGACGAGCAGCGCGCGCACGTCCGGGCGGGCGACGCAGGGGGCCCAGGGGTACCGGTCGGCGTAGGCGTTGACGACGGAGGTCTCCGGATGCTCGGCGCCGAGGCGGGAGTTGTGCGCGAGGACGACCCAGCTGTGCACGTCGAGGCCGGTGCCGGCGAGGGCGTCGGCGGCCCGCCCGTAGGCGTCGCCGGGCGCCCACTCCCCCGCCGGGTACGGGCGCAGCGCGCGGCCGGCCCAGCGGTCGGGGTCCGGCGGGTAGAGCACGGCGGCGTGCTCGGCGGTGACGATCCGGTGGGCGGGGTGCCGGGGGCTCAGCGCCCGGGTGGAGTGGTAGGCGGCGGCGAGGGTGACCTGGGCGAGGCCGAGGCCGGCGAGGAGTCCGGGCGCGGCGGGGTCGCCGTCGACGTCCCACGGGTAGGCGAAGGCGCCCGCCCTCACGCGCCGGCCTCCTTGAGGAGGGCCCGGCCGCGCTCGACGAGCAGGGCGAGTTCGCGGAGGTGTCCGGGTGCGGGCTCGCTCAGCGGCGGCCGTACCGCGCCGACGTCCAGGCCTCCCATCCGCACCGCCGCCTTGACGAGCGAGACGGCGTATCCCCTTCCCTGGTCGCGGAGTTCGACGAGCGGCCGGTAGAAGCCGTCGACGAGCAGGTCGACGGTGGCGTCGTCGCCGGCGGCGAGGGCGCGGTGGAAGGCGAGGGCGAGGTCGGGGGCGAAGCAGAAGACGGCGGAGGAGTAGAGGGTGACGCCGATGGCGCGGTAGGCGGCGCCGGTGAGTTCGGCGGTCGGCAGGCCGTTGAAGTACAGCAGGTCGAGGCCCTCGGCGCGGACGGCGCTGACGATCCGCTGCATGAGGCCGAGGTCGCCGTGGCCGTCCTTGAGGCCGATGACGCCGTCGGTGCGGGCGAGGGCGACGGCGGTGGCGGGGGTGAGGATGGCGTTGTCCCGCTGGTAGACGATGACGTCGAGCGAGGTGGCGGCGGCGAGTTCGGTGTAGTGGCGGAGGAGTCCGGCCTGGTCGGCGACGACGAGGTACGGGGGCATGGCGAGGAGCCCGTCCGCGCCCGCCTCCTCGGCGAGGCGCGCGTACCGGATCGCGAGCGCGGTGCCGTATCCGGTGCCGGCGACGACGGGGACGCGGCCGGCCGCCTCCTCGACGGCGGCGGCGACGCAGTCCCGGAACTCCTCGGGGGCGAGGGCGTGGAACTCGCCGGTGCCGCAGCAGGCGAACACGGCCGCGGCGCCCGCGTCGACGCCGGCGCGGACGTGGGCGCGGAAGGCGTCGAGGTCGACGGAGCCGTCCGGCGCGAAGGCGGTGACGGGGAAGAAGAGCAGGCCGTCGAGCCGGCCGGCGAGCGGGGCAGGGGTCACGGGGGCTCCCAGGGAAGTCCGTCGCACACAGACACGCTGTGCACAGTTCTGACTGTCATCCATATTCTTGAACGATGCCGTGACGCACGCTAGATCAGCCCGGAACACGGGTCAAGGAGAAAGCCCGCCGCACCACCGACCCTTGACGCTCCGTCGGACCGCTCCCTAGCGTGTCCATGGTTGTGAACGACACTCAGCCGCATGGCACTCGACGGAGGAGACCCGCTCCATGGCCGCACCCCGCACCGTCCTGCTCACCGGCGCCGCCGGGGGCGTCGGCACGCTGATGCGGGAGCTGCTGCCCCCGTACGGCTACGACCTCCGCCTCCTGGACGCCGTCCCGGTGCCCGGGGAACCGGACGCGATCGTCGCCGACCTCGCGGACCGCGCGGCGCTGCGCGAGGCGGTCCGGGACGTCGACGCGATCGTGCACCTCGCGGGCATCTCCCTGGAGGCCGACTTCGACAGGATCATGGCCGCCAACATCGCCGGCACCCACCACCTCTACGAGGCCGCCCGCGAGGAGGGCGTCCGGCGCGTGGTCTTCGCCTCCAGCAACCACGCCGTCGGCTTCACCCGGCGCCCGCGCGAGGGCGAACCCCTCGTCCCGGTCGACACCCCGCACCGCCCCGACACCTTCTACGGCCTCTCCAAGTGCTTCGGCGAGGACCTGGCCCAGCTCTACTGGGACCTGCACGGCGTCGAGACCGTCTCCGTCCGCATCGGCTCCTGCTTCCCCGAGCCCACCTCCGTGCGGATGCTCTCGATGTGGCTCAGCCCCGCCGACTGCGCCCGCCTCCTGCACGCCGCGCTCACCGCCCCGGACGTGGCCCACACGGTCGTGTACGGCTCCTCCGCCAACACGCGCGCGTGGTGGGACCTCGGCACGGCCCGCGCGCTCGGCTTCGATCCGCGGGACGACTCGGAGGCGTACGCGGAGAAGCTCGTCGCCGACAAGGGCGTCCCGCCGGAGGGCAGCGCCGACGACCTCTACCTGGGCGGCCACTTCTGCGTGGACCCGCCCCGCTGGCCGCACTGAGCGACCGGGGGCGGGCCCACGGGGCACCGACCGGGGGGACGGGGGTGCGGTGATACGCAGGACCCGGCCGGACTGATACGGGGGAGCCGGCCGGGGCCCGGGTCACGGCGCGCGCTGGCAGACCGGACCTCCTCACCGTAGGCCCGGGCGAAGATCATCGCGAGCCGCGGAACGCGACGCCTGTCCGGAATGCGCGACGAGTCGACGCACGGAGGCGAGCACCCGGCGCACGCCCGGCGCACGACACGCCCCCGAGCCCGCCCGCACGCGCCCGGCGTGCCGACCCGAACTCTGGCTTGAAACCCCGACTCCGGACCCGACCCGGCCCCGGCCCGACCTCGGCCCGGACCCCGGTCAGCGGCGACCCGCCGATCCGGCCCCGGCCTGGACTCGGTGAGCGGCGGCCCGCCGACCCGGCCCCGGCCTGGACCCGGTGAGCGGGCGGGACGCTGCCCCGCCCCCGGACCCGACCCGGCCCCGGCCCGGAACCCGGTCAGCGGGCCGCCCGGAGCGTCCGGGACGGCGACTCCCCGAACTTCTCGCGGTAGCGCGCCGCGAACCGGCCCTGGTGGGCGAAGCCCCAGCGCCAGGCCACCTCGCTCACGCTCACCTCGTCCGGGCCCGCGGCCCGCAGCTCCTCCCGCACCCGGTCGAGGCGCACCTCCCGCACGTACGCCATCGGCGACATCCCCACGTACTCCCGGAAGGACTCCTGGAGGCGTCGCACGCTCACCCGGGACAGCGCCGCGAGCTCGGTGCTGGTGAACGGGTGCTCGGGGCGCTCCCGCACCGCGTCCATCGCCCGCTTCACCGGCGCAGGGCGGCGCGGCTCCGCGGGGTGGGCGAGGGCCTCACGCCAGGGATGGTCGGCGGCCAGGAGCAGCCCGTTCAGCAGGGCCTCCTGCAAGGGTCGGGCCACCAGTTCGTGCCGGGCGAGCCCGTCCCCGGCGAGCGTCTCCGCGGCGACCTGCCGGGCGAAGCGCACCCAGCTCAGACCGGGGCCGCGCGTGATGTCCAGCCGGGGCGCGAAGGCCAGCGGGCCGCCCGGCGGACGGCCGGTCAGCTCCCCCAGCCGGTCGCGCAGCGCGGCCGCCCCCACCTTCACCGACAGGGTCCGGCAGTCGCCGCTCCAGCGGTCGAGGAAGGTGTCCCCCGCCGGATCGAGCAGCAGCGCCTCGGCCTGCGTCGCGACGATCGTGGGGCCGCCGCCCTGGCGCATCTCCATCGTCCCGCTCAGCGGCGCGTTCAGGTGGTAGGCGCCGAGCTCGCCGAAGCTCATCCGCACGTCGGCGCCGCAGCTCAGGTCGCCGATGACCAGCGGCCCGAGCACGACGGTGTCGAAGCGGGCCGCGAAGGGCCGCCGCTCCCCGTCGAGCACGTCCATCCGGTTCGCGTAGTAGCGGGCGTCGAGCTCCACGCGCGCCTCGTCCACGTCCCCCGTACGGAACGAACTCCCACCCACCGCACCCGCGGACCGCACTGCACCCATGGACCGAAAGAATATTCATATGACGGATCTGACCGGGAACGGCAGGATGCGCGGCATGCCACGACCTCAGGGATTCGCGTACGAGCAACGCCGCGACGGCACCGTCGTCCTCACCCACCAGGGGCGCGCCGCGGGCGTGCTGCGCGGCGGGCGGGCCGAGAAGTTCCTCGCGGAGGTGGAGGCCGGCGACGCCCAGCTGGTCATGGCCCGCTGGACGGGCTCGTACCGCTTCGGCAACGAACGGCAGGCCAGGAACCATCCGCGTAACCAGGGTGGCCGAACCCGGCGCGGGTAAGGGAACGGCAAAGGGGCTCGGATCGTTAGCCCTGGCATGACCGCTATGACCCCCGGCTCGAACATCCCTCTCACCGCCGCGCGCGTGGCGGTGGACGTCGCCGCCCCGGTGCGGCTCGACGTCTCGGGCCTGCTGCTCGGCGCCGACGGCAAGGTCCGCTCGGACGACGACTTCATCTTCTACAACCAGCCGGCCGGGCCCGGCGTCACCTACCGCTCCGGCGGCGGGACCGCGCCCGACGCCATCCTGGTGGACACCGGCGCCCTCCCGGCCGGCATCGAGCGGATCGTCGTCACGGCGAGCCCCGACGCCGCCGGCCAGACCTTCCAGGGCATCGAGCCCACGGCGACCCTGCGCAACGCGGACGACGGCAGCGTCCTCGCCACCTTCACGCCGCCGCGCCTGGCCACCGAGACGGCCCTGGTGGTCGTCGAGATCTACCTGCGCAACGGCGCCTGGAAGGCCCGCGCCGTGGGCCAGGGATACGCGAACGGCCTGGCCGGCATCGCGACCGACTTCGGCGTCTCGGTGGACGACGAGCCGGCCGCCGCCCCGGCACCGGCCGCCGTCGCGCCGCCGGCCCCGCCCGCGCCGGCCGCCGCCCCGGTGGACCCGCGGCTCGCCGCCCCGCCGGCGCCGCCCGCTCCCCCCGCCGCCCCGGCCGCCCCCGTCTCCACCGGCAAGATCAACCTCGACAAGGGCCGGGTCAGCCTCCAGAAGAACCAGACGGTGTCCCTGGTCAAGGGCGGCCGCCCGCTGCTGTCCCAGGTCAAGATGGGCCTCGGCTGGGAGCCCGCCTACCGGGGCAAGGACATCGACCTGGACGCCTCCGTCATCGCGTACGGCCCGCAGCGCAACCACCTGGACAGCTGCTACTTCGGCAAGCTGTCCATCCTGGGCGGCTCGGTGAAGCACTCCGGCGACAACCTCACCGGCGAGGGCGCGGGCGACGACGAGGTCATCGTCGTCGACCTGGGCCGGCTGCCGGCCGACGCCACCGGCCTGGTCTTCACGGTCAACTCCTTCTCCGGCCAGAAGTTCACCGAGGTCGCCAAGGCCTACTGCCGGCTGATCGACGCGGCGACCGGCGAGGAGCTGGTCCGCTTCGACCTCACGACCGCCGAGCCGCAGACCGGCGTGATGATGGCCAAGCTGATCAAGCAGTTCTCCGGCGAGTGGGAGATGACGGCGATGGGCGAGTTCGTGAAGTCCCGCACCGTCCGCGGCATGGTGAAGCCGGCCGCCCAGGCACTCTGAGCGACCGGCCGGGGACCCCTAGAACAGGGCGCTGTAGGCGTTGAGGGCGGGCTGGCCTCCCAGGTGGGCGTAGAGCACGGTCGAGTCCCGGCCGATCTCTCCCCGGTCCACCAGGTCGACCAGCCCCGCCATCGACTTCCCCTCGTAGACGGGGTCCGTGACCATGCCCTCGGTGCGGGCGGCGAGCCGCATCGCGTCGAGGGTGGCCTCGTCCGGGATGCCGTACACCCCGCCGTGGTAGCGCTCGTCCAGCTCGACGTCGGCCGCCGTCACCTCGCGCTCGACGCCGATGAGGGCGGCGGTGTTCCGGGCGATCCGGGTGATCTGCTCATGGGTCGGTCCGGGCTTCGCGGAGGCGTCGACGCCGATGATCCGGCGGGCCGGGCCGCCCTCCTCGGCGAGCGCGGCGAAGCCCGCGACCATGCCGGCCTGGGTGGAGCCGGTCACCGAGCAGACGACGACCGTGTCGAAGAGGACGCCGAGCGCGCGCTCCTGCTCGGCCACCTCGTACGCCCAGTTCGCGAAGCCGAGGCCGCCGAGCGGGTGGTCGGAGGCGCCGGCCGGGATCGCGTACGGCTTCCCGCCGCCCTCCTCGACCTCCCGCAGCGCCTGCTCCCAGCTCTCCTTGAAGCCGATGCCGAAACCGGCCTTCACCAGGCGCACGTCGGCGCCGGCGAGGCGGCTGATGAGGATGTTGCCGACCTTGTCGTAGACCGCGTCGGGCCAGTCGACCCAGCTCTCCTGGACGAGGACGCACTTCAGGCCGGCCCGCGCCGCGACGGCCGCGACCTGGCGGGTGTGGTTGGACTGGACACCGCCGATGGAGACGAGGGTGTCGCAGCCCTGCGCGAGCGCGTCGGCGACCAGGTACTCCAGCTTGCGCGTCTTGTTCCCGCCGTACGCCACCCCCGAGTTGCAGTCCTCCCGCTTGGCCCACAGCGTGGCGCCCCCGAGGTGATGCGTGAGCCGCTCCAGGGGATGGACCGGCGACGGCCCGAAGAGGAGCGGATAGCGGTCGAAATCGGTGATCGGCAAAGCGGCTCCCGGTGGGTGACGGCGACGGATCGGCGGTCCGGGACGCGCTACGGACGTCCGGACGGTACGGGCGGCGCGGGGATCCCGGCGGGCTCGGCGCCCTCGACGCGACCGGACGCGGAGCTCTCGGCAGGCGCCGGGCACTCGACCCGACCGGACGCGGAGCTCTCGGCAGGCGTCGGGCCCTCGGTGGGCGGCGCGGGGATGCCGGTGACCTCGGCGACCTCGATGGCGTCGTCGGCGAGCTGTTCGAGGGCCGCCCAGATCTCCGTGGTGACCCGGACCGCCTCCTCCGCGTCGCCGGCCGCGCACGCCTCGATGAGCCGGGCGTGCAGTTCGGCCGAGCCGCAGCTCCCGGCGTCGCCGAAGAGCCTCCGCTCGACGCGGCGGATGAGCGGGGTGTACCGCGCGATGGTGGCGGCCGCGGCGTGGTTGCCGCTGGCGACGACGAGGACCTCGTGCAGCTCGTCGTCGGCGCTGAGGGCGGCCTCCACGTCGGAGACGCGGACGGCGGCGGCGAAGCGCTCGTTGGCCTCGCGCATCGCCCGGATGCCCTCGGGGCCGAGGAGGGGCACGCCGGTCCTGGCGGCGAGTTCGTGCATCACCCGGACCACCGAGGCGGCGTCCCGGACGACCCGGCTGACCGGCCGGGTGACGCGGGTGTAGCTCTGCGGCTTGGACTCGACGAGTCCCTCGTCGCCGAGCCGGGCCAGGGCCTCGCGCACGGGTGCGCGCGAGAGCCCGAGCCGCTCGGCGAGATCGGCGTCCTTGAGCGGGGCGCCGGGTGCGAGTTCGCCGCGCACGATGGCCTCGCGCAGCGCCTCGTACGCCCGGTCACGCAGCAGGGTCCGGCCCACGGGCCTCAGTGCGTCCATGGGTTGACATGTTAGATGTCAACCCATGGCACCGACCAGGGATCAGTTTCGGCCCGGGGGCGTTCAGCCGCGGGGCTGGCGGCGCCAGGGACCGGTGATCGCCACCATGATGCCCGGGTCCTGGATGTTGGCGAACAGCGTGTCACCGTCGGGCGAGAAGGTCACACCGGTGAACTCGCTGTCGTTGAAGTCGTTCCGGGCGATCGGGTACGTCCGGCCGGAGTCCGTGGCGCCGAAGAGGTGCTGGACCCCCTCGCCGTCCTCGGCGATGACGAGCCCGCCGTACGGCGAGACGGTGATGTTGTCGGGGCCGTCGAACGCGCCGTCCTCACCGGGGGCCGCGTTCACCCCGAGCAGCACCTTGAGGGTGAGGGTGCGGCGCTTGGGGTCGTAGAACCAGACCTGGCCGTCGTGCGCGGCGCCCGGGCTCTCCTCGCGCGCGTAGGAGGAGACGACGTAGGTGCCGCCGTCCGCCCACCACATGCCCTCCAGCTTGCGGGCGCGGGTGACCTGGCCGTCCGCGAACTGCTTGCGGACGGCGGTGGTGCGGCCGTCGCGGTCGGGGACGTCGACCCAGTCCACGCCGTAGACGGTGCCGATCCGGGTGGCCCGGGAGAGGTCGTCCACGAACCGGCCCGCGGAGTCGGTGCACTTGAAGGCCTGGAGCACACCGGCGTCGTCGGCGAGGGTGCGGAGCTTCCCGCGGCCGTGCTCGAAGCCCGCCGGCGGCGTCCAGCGGAACAGCAGTCCGTTGGGGTTGGAGGCGTCCTCGGTGAGGTAGGCGTGGCCGCGCTTGGGGTCGACGACGACGGCCTCGTGGTCGTAGCGGCCGAAGGCCTTGACCGGCTTGGGGTCGAGGTTGGCGCGGCGGTCGCGCGGGTCGACCTCGAAGATGTAGCCGTGGTCCTTGGTCATGCCGTTGACGCCGGCGCGGTCGGAGTTCTCCTCGCCGGTCAGCCAGGTGCCCCAGGCGGTGCGGCCGCCCGCGCAGTTGGTGGAGGTGCCGGCCACGCCGACCCACTCGGCGACGGTGCCGTCGCGGTGCACCTCGACGACCGTGCAGCCACCGGCGGCGGCCGGGTCGTAGACGAGGCCCTCGACGAGCGGCACGGGGTGGGCCCACTTGGCGCGGGGGCCCTTGAGCTCGTGGTTGTTGACCAGGTACGTGCTGCCGCGCGGGCCGGCGAAGGCGGCCGTGCCGTCGTGGTTGGACGGGGTGAACTCACCGCTCTCCAGGCGGGTCACGCCGCTGTGGGTGACGACGCGGTAGGAGAACCCGGCGGGCAGGGCGAGCATGCCCTCGGGGTCGGCTTCGAGCGGCCCGTACCCGAGCGCGTGACCGTGACCGTGGCCGTGGCCGTGGCCGGCACCGTACGCCTCCGGCTCGTCGGACGCGAGCGCCTCGGGCGCGGTGGCGAGAGCCCCGACGACACCGGTGAGGGCGAGGCCCGCGCCGGCGGCGGCGGACTGCTTGGTGAACTCTCTGCGGTTGAGGGGCATGGCGTGGCGTCTCCCTGTGGTGGCCTGATCTCGCGGGCCACCCTTGCGCGCCCCCGCGAACGGCGGCTGAACGCCACGGGAACACCGGCCCCGCGCCTCACACCACGGGACCACCGTCCGCCGGTCTCACGCGGCGGGTGCCACCGGGTGCGCGACGGCCGCGCCGCCGCGCACCCGGCACCGTGTCAGGAGCCCGACCGGGAGCGGGCCTTGAAGGCGGCCTTGCGGGCGTCCTTGGCGGCGGCCTTGTCCGGGTGCAGGCGCCCCATCGCCTCCAGGACCTCCGCGGTCGCCGGGTGCTCGACCCGCCAGGCGGTCTCGAAGAAGCCGCTGTGGCGTCCGGTCAGCCCCTCGATCAGCTCCTGGAGCTCCTCCAGGTCGCCGTCCGCGCCGAGTTGGGCCGCGATCGTGTCGATGGCCAGCCAGAAGATCATCGTCTCGGAGGGCGCGGGCACGTCCGCCGCGCCCCGCTCGGCCAGCCAGACCCGGGCGAGGCCGCCGAGTTCCGGATCGTCGAGCACCTCCCGCACCGCGGGCTCCGCCTCGGCGCCCACCAGGGAGAGCGTCTGCTGGCAGTGCAGGCGGCGGAGCGGCGAGCCGGCGTCCGCGCCCCGGGCGGCGGCGAGCAGCTCGCGGGCGGCGGTGAGCGCGTCGCGGCCGGCCAGCCAGGCGGCGGTCTCCTCGCGGGCGGCGCCCTCCGGGTAGCCGGCGATGCCGTCGAGGAGCGCGTCGGCTCCCTTCTCGGCGAGGTCGCCGACGGCGGGCGCGTCCACGCCGGCCTCCAGCATGCGGGCCCGGACGCCGTAGAGGCCGAGCGGGGTGAGCCGCACCATGCCGTACCGGGAGACGTCCTCGTCGTCGACCGGCGGGGCGGGCTCCTCGCCCTCCTCGGCCATCAGGGCCTCGTCGACGGGCTGGTACTCGACGAGCCCGATCGGCTCCAGGAGCCGGAACTGCTCGTCGAGCCGCATCATCGCGTCGGAGACCTGCTCCAGGACGTCGTCGGTCGGTTCGCCCATGTCGTCGGGGACGACCATGGACGCGGCGAGCGCGGGCAGCGGCACCGGGCCCTCGCCGGCGCCGCCCTCGCTGACGGTCAGCAGGTAGAGGTTGCCGAGGACGCCCTCCAGGAAGTCGGCCTCCACCTCGGGGTCCCAGTCCAGCGCCTCGAAGTCGATCTCGCCGTCGTCGCCGACGACCGCGTCGAGGTCGTCGAGGACGGGGGCGACGGCGTCGGCGAAGACCGCGTCGAAGCCGTCCAGCCAGAGCGCGAGGACGTCCTGCGGCGAACCGCCGGTGACGAGCGCCAGGTTCTCGCCGGCGGCGGCGCGCCCGGCGGTCGCCCCCTCCGCGTCCTCCTCGCCGTCCTCGACGTCGACGAGACCGGTGTCGACCGCGAGCCGCCAGGCGTCGCCGGCCAGGATCCCGGCGTCCTCCTCGCCGGTGAGGCCCAGGAGCTCGACGGCCTCGGGGAGCTGCTCGTCGACGAGTTCGCCGCCGGCGTCGACCCGGGTGTCGGGCCCGGCCCAGCGGGCGAGCCGCACGGCCTGGACGAGGAGGGGGGCGGCCAGGGCGTCCCGCGCCAGCTCCGCGTCCGCACGGAGCCGAACGGGGGGAAGGGTGGGGTGCTCCGCTGACATCTGGGGGGTCTCCTCGACGCGTGCGTGGGTGAAGGCGAAAGGGCTCAAAGAGCGGTCCTCAGCGTAGACGCATCCGGGGCGCCGTCCGCCGGTTCACGGATCCGTCAGCCTTCGTACACCCGTCGACTCTTGACAAGTCCACCGCTCTCGCAAGAGATTGACGCGCGTAGATCTTTCTGCCGATCGTCCAAGCACCCTCGGAGTCCTCTGATGTCTTCCTCCATACCGAGATCCGCCGCGGTCTCCGCCGTCGTCGCCGCCGCCCTCGCCGCCGGTCTGCTCGCGAGCTCGTCGAGCGCCGCCGCCGAGGACGCCGCCGCCGGCGTCCGCATCCACGACATCCAGGGCACGACGCGCGTCTCGCCTCTCGTCGGCAAGCAGGTCGCGGGCGTCACGGGCATCGTCACCGGCGTCCGCACGTACGGCTCGCGCGGCTTCTGGATCCAGGACCCCGAGGCCGACGCGGACCCGGCGACCAGTGAGGGCGTCTTCGTCTTCACCAGTTCCGTCCCGACCGTCGCCGTCGGCGACGCGGTCAGCGTGAACGGCACGGTCACGGAGTACGTCCCCGGCGGTCTGAACTCCGGGAACCAGTCGCTGACCCAGATCTCCAAGCCGGTCGTCACGGTCGTCTCGAAGGGCAACGCCGTCCCGGCCCCCGTCACGATCTCGCCCTGGTCGGTCCCCGACGAGTACGCGCCCGAGGGCGACCCGGCCGCGGGCGGCTCGATCAACGGCCTGACGCTGGACCCCGAGACGTACGCCCTGGACTACTACGAGTCCCTGGAGGGCACCAACGTCCGGATCGGCTCCTCGCGGGTGGTCGGCGCCACCGACCCGTACGCGGAGCTCTGGGTGACGGTGAAGCCCTGGGAGAACGACAACCGCCGCGGCGGCACGGTCTACGGCTCGTACGAGTCGCAGAACACCGGCCGGCTCCAGATCCAGTCGCTGACCCCGCTCGCCCAGCAGCCGTTCCCCAAGGCGAACGTCGGCGACCGGCTGACCGGCACCACCGAGGGCCCGCTCGACTTCAACCAGTTCGGCGGCTACACGCTGACGGCCCGCACCCTGGGCACGGTCGTCGACGAGGGCCTGGAGCGCGAGAGCACGGACAAGCAGCACAAGAACGAGCTGGCCGTGGCGACGTACAACGTCGAGAACCTCGACCCGACCGACCCGCAGAAGAAGTTCGACGCGCTCGCGAAGGCGGTCGTCGACAACCTGGCCTCGCCCGACATCGTCGCCCTGGAGGAGATCCAGGACAACAACGGCGCCAAGAACGACGGCACGGTCGCCGCCGACGTGACGGTGAAGAAGTTCACCGACGCGATCGTGGCCGCCGGCGGCCCGGCGTACGAGTGGCGCTCGATCGACCCGGAGAACGGCAAGGACGGCGGCGAGCCCGGCGGCAACATCCGTCAGGTCTTCCTCTTCAACCCCGAGCGGGTCTCCTTCACGGACCGCGCGGGCGGCGACGCGACCACCGCCACCGCCGTGACGGGCACCAAGGGCCGCGCCGCGCTGACCCTCTCCCCCGGCCGCATCGACCCGGCGAACGCCGCCTGGGACGCCAGCCGCAAGCCGCTCGCGGGCGAGTTCGTCTTCCGCGGCCGTACGGTCTTCGTGATCGCCAACCACTTCGGTTCGAAGGGCGGCGACGAGTCCATCGTCTCGCACCACCAGCCGCCGAACCGCTCCTCCGAGGCGAAGCGACTCCTCCAGGCGCAGGCCGTCAACGCCTTCGTGAAGGACATCGTCGCGGTCGAGAAGCAGGCGGACGTCCTCGTCGTCGGCGACATCAACGACTTCGAGTTCTCCGGGACGACGCAGGCGCTGACCGACGGCGGCGCGCTGTACCCGGCCGTGAAGTCGCTGCCCCTCAGCGAGCGCTACTCGTACGTCTACCAGGGCAACAGCCAGGTCCTCGACCAGATCCTGACGAGCCCGGGCGTGCACCACTTCGAGTACGACAGCGTGCACATCAACGCCGAGTTCGCCGACCAGGACAGCGACCACGACCCGCAGGTCCTGCGCTTCCGTCCCTGACGGCCCGACCGGTCACACGCCCGCGCTCAGGCTGAGCGCGGGCGTGTACCGCCGCACCCGGGCGCCCACGAGCCCCGGGTACGCGTGCACCCGCTTCCAGGCCCCGCTCTGCCGGCCGTCGTCCGCGAGCCACTCCTCATGGGCCTCCTCGCTCTCCCACTCGGCGTAGTTCAGGACCCGGCCGCCGTCGACCGACAGATGGAACCGGCCGCCGATCCCGCCGGACACCCGCCCCGCCGCCGCGTCCTCGTCCAGGGCGGTGAACACGCTGTCCACCCAGTCCTCCCTGCGCCCCTCCGCGGGCCCGTCGAAGTCGGCCTCGACGATCACGACGACCCCGGGCAGCTCCCCCGTGCCCGTCCCGCCGCGGACGGCGGAACGATGGATCGGCCCGTAGCGGCGGAGCTCCACCCGCTCGATGCCGGGCACGGCGGCGTCGATCTCGGCGTTCCGGTCGTCTCGGTAGGTGCGGACGAAGTCGTCGTAGGCCTGCTGCTCGGTCCACTGCGAGTAGTGCAGCAGCGTGTCCCCGTCGGTCCCGACGGCGACGCTGTACGACAGCAGGCCGAGGTCCGGCCACCCTCGGCTCTCCCAGGCGGTCCTGATGGCCTCGACGGCCGCGCGCTGGCGCTCGGGGGTGCCGACCCGCCAGGTGCTGACGAGGACGGCGCCGACTCCGGGGCGGTGGAGGTCGGGACGGGCATCGGGGCGTGCGACGGCGTTCATGGGGGGGTCTCCTCCTGCTCGGTGCGGATGGTCCGACCCTCCTCCCTCAACCATGCTTGAGGTCAAGGGAGTCCTCCGTGCGAGACTCGACCCCGTGATCCTTCGCCCCGCCACCCGCGCCGAACTCCCCGCCGTCCTCGCCCTCCTCGCCGACGAGGAGGCGGTCGTGGACCCCGCGTCGATCACCGTGACCGAGGCGTACGAGCGGGCCTTCGCCGACATCGAGGCCGATCCGCGCAACGAGATGCTGGTCCTGACGGACGACGGCCTCGTCCTGGGCTGCCTCCAGGCCACGTACATCCCGGGTCTCGGCAAGGGCGGCGCCGAACGGGCCCTGATCGAGGCGGTCCGGATCAGGGCCGACCGGCGCGGCGGCGGTCTCGGCCGGGAGCTGATGGAGCGGGCCGTGGCGCGCGCGAGGGAGCGCGGCTGCGCGCTCGTCCAGCTGACCAGCGACAAGCGGCGGGCGGACGCCCACCGCTTCTACGCCTCCCTGGGCTTCGCCCCGAGCCACGACGGATTCAAGCGGGCGCTCTGAGCCCCCGCCGGCCGAGGAGGCGTCCGCCGCCGTCCACCAGGAGCACCTCGCCGACACCGATGACCCGCCCCACCGTCCTTCAGCAGTGCTTACTCCTCGAACCAAGAAGGTCTAAGTGGACCTACACGGTCGGGTGTGCCCAGACTGGTCGCATGACTCCTGCACGTCCTTTCGGCCGCGCCCTCTGCGCGATGATCACCCCGTTCGCCCCCTCCGGCGCGCTCGACCTCGACGCCGCGGGCGAGCTGGCCGTGCGGCTCGTGGCGGAGGGCTGCGACGGGCTGGTCCTCAGCGGGACCACCGGCGAGTCGCCGACCACGAGCGACGCCGAGAAGGCCGCGCTGGTGCGGGCCGTCCGGGCGGCGGTCGGTCCCGGCCCGTCGCTCGTCGCGGGCGTCGGCACCTCCGACACGCGGCACACCGCCGAACTGGCCCGGCAGGCCGAACGGGCCGGGGCGGACGGGCTGCTCGTCGTCACCCCGTACTACAGCCGCCCGCCCCAGGCGGCGGTCGAGGCGCACTTCCTGAAGGTGGCGGACGCGACCGGCCTGCCGGTGATGGTCTACGACATCCCCGGCCGCACCGGCACCCGCGTCGAGCCCGCGACGATGCTGCGGCTCGCCGCGCACCCGCGGATCGTGGCGGTGAAGGACTGCGCGTACGACCTGCTCGGCTCGGCCCGGGTCATCGCGGAGGGCGGGCTCGCGTACTACTCGGGCTCCGAGGAGCTCAACCTGCCGCTGTACGCGGTCGGCGGCGCGGGCTACGTCAGCACGGTGGCGAACGTGGTGCCGCGTCAGCTGCGGGCGGTCCTGGACGCCTTCGACGCGGGCGACACCGCGGGGGCGGCCCGGCTCAACGCCCGGCTCCTGCCGCTCACCGAGCTGATGATGAACGCGGGCCTGCCGGGCACGGTCACCGCCAAGGCGCTGCTCGGCGGCCCGGTGCGGGAACCGCTGCAGCCCGCCGACCGGGAGGCGGTCGACGGGCTGCGGGCGGCGTACGAGGCGCTGGTTCAGGCGGAGTCGGTGGTGTAGGTCCTGCCGAGGATCGCGGCGTGCTCCAGGACGTCCTCCAGCGGGTCGTCGATCTGCCCGGTGTGGAGCGAGAGGCTGGGCCCGTTCGTCACGGTGGGCCCGTGGTGCGTGTGCGTCTCGTCCGCCAGGGCCGTACCGGCCGGCAGCAGGACCGCCGCCATCGTGAGCACCCCGACGACCGTGGGCTTCGTCCTCATGTCGACTCCTCGCCTTGTCTGCGTGCAGTGACTCTGCGTCATGCCTAACGACCTCCGTCGACGCAGAGTCACCTGCGTCAGTTGTGGCTGTGGAGGATGTCGTTCAGGCCGCCCCAGACCGCGTTGTTCGGGCGGGCCTCGACGGCGCCGGTGACCGAGTTGCGGCGGAAGAGGATGTTCGAGGCGCCGGAGAGCTCGCGGGCCTTCACGACCTGGCCGTCGGGCATGCTGACCCGGGTGCCGGCGGTGACGTACAGGCCGGCCTCGACGACGCACTCGTCGCCCAGCGCGATGCCGACGCCCGCCTCGGCGCCGATCAGGCAGCGCTCGCCGATCGAGATGACGACGTTGCCGCCGCCCGAGAGGGTGCCCATGGTGGAGGCGCCGCCCCCGATGTCGGAGCCGTTGCCGACGACGACACCGGCGGAGATCCGGCCCTCGACCATGGAGGTGCCGAGGGTGCCGGCGTTGAAGTTGACGAAGCCCTCGTGCATGACGGTGGTGCCGGCGGCGAGGTGGGCGCCGAGGCGGACGCGGTCGGCGTCGGCGATGCGGACGCCGGCGGGCACGACGTAGTCGGTCATGCGCGGGAACTTGTCGATCGAGGTCACCTGGAGGTGCAGGCCCTCGGCGCGGGCGTTGAGGCGCACCTTCTCGATGTCGTCGACGGCGACCGGGCCGAGCGAGGTCCAGGCGACGTTGGCGAGCAGGCCGAAGACGCCGTCCAGGCTCTGGCCGTGCGGCTTGACCAGCCGGTGGCTGAGCAGGTGCAGACGCAGGTACGCGTCGTGGGCGTCGAGCGGCTTGTCGTCGAGCGAGGCGATCACGGTGCGGACGGCGACCACCTCGACGCCGCGGCGGGCGTCCACGCCGAGGGCCTTGGCGGCGCCCTCGCCGAGGGCGTTGACGGCCTCGTCGGGGGTGAGCCGCCCGGTGCCGGCGGGGCCGGGCGCGTCGGTCAGCTCGGGAGCGGGGAACCAGGTGTCGAGAACGGTGCCGTCGCCGGAGATGGTGGCGAGGCCGGCGGCGACGGCGCCGGTGGTACGAGGAGCAGTGGTCATGACGGAAAACCTAACCGTCGGGCCCCCGCCCGGGCCAACCGGTCTCAGGTGTCGGTCGAGCGCGTGGGGGGTTCCGACGAACCCCCCGCGACGCCTTTCGGGTCTTCGTTCAGGACCCGCGCCAGCATCTCGCGCGCGAAGGCCTCGTCGTACGCGCGGTCGGTGAGCAGCACCTGGAGGCCGATGCCGTCCATGAGCGCGACGACGGCGCGGGCGGTGACCGGGTCGGTGCGCGGGGCCAGGGCCGCGGCGACGTCCTCGGCCCACTCGGCGGCGACCGGGCGCAGCGCGGGCCGGCGGAGGGCGGCGAGGTAGAGCTCGTACTCCAGCTCCACGCGCGCGCGTTCGCCGCCCAGCCACTCGCCGAGGAGCCGGGCGAGGGCGGCGGCGAGGTCCCCGTCCGGCGCGGTGATGCCGGGGCTCTCCCGCAGCAGCCGCCCGAAGCCCTCGTTGGCCTTGCGCAGCGCGGCGACGAGGAGTTCGTCGAGGGAGCCGAAGTGGTACGTGGTGGAGCCGAGCGGCACGTCGGCCTCGGCGGCCACGGTGCGGTGGCTCAGACCGGCGATGCCGGACCGTCCGGCGACCCGGAGGGCCGCGTCCACGATCCGCTCGCGCCGCTCGGGATCGTACCGCCGCGCGCGGGCCATCAGTGCGCCCCGCCGAGGTTGAGGACGGCGACCCCGGCGATGATGAGGACGAGTCCGGCGATCTTGGCCGGGGTGAGGCTCTCGCCGAGGAAGAGGAAGCCTATGGCGGCGACGGCGGCGGTGCCGACGCCGGACCAGATGGCGTACGCGGTGCCGACCTGGAGCGTCTTGAGCGCCTGCGCCAGGAGCGCGAAGGCGATCACGTAGCCCGCGCCGGTGACCAGCGAGGGCCAGAGCTTGGTGAAGCCGTCGCTGTACTTCATCGAGGTGGTGGCGAGGATCTCCGCCACGATGGCGCCCGCCAGCAGTCCGTATCCCATGTGGACGACCGTACACACCGCTGCGTACGCCCGTACGCATTTATTCGCACGGGCGTGCGCACGGGACCGATACGGTGTCCCGCATGACGTATCCCCCAGGTCCGCCCTACGGCTACGGTTACCCGCCGCCGCCCCCGCCGCCGAAGCCCGGCGTGATACCCCTGGCGCCGCTTTCCCTCGGGACCATCCTGTCCGGAGCCTTCGCCACCTTCGGCCGGCACTGGAAGCAGCTGCTCGGCGTGACCGGGGCCGTCTACGGCGCGGCGCTGCTGGTCGTCGGGGCGGCGCTCGGCATCGCGTACGCCGCCGTCGGCGACCTCTTCTCGGCCGTGTTCGACGTGCCGTCGGGCCAGGACCCGCACTGGGACGACGTCCGCCCGCTGATCGTCGCCTTCGTCTGCGTCTGGCTCGTCGCGATGCTCGTGATGGTCTGCGCCAACGGCGTCGTGGCGGCGGCCGTCCCGGCCGTGCTCCAGGAGGCCGTCCTCGGCAGGCCCCTCGCCTTCGGCACGCTCTGGCGCCGCTCCTGGGCCCGGATGCCGTCCGTCCTGGGCACGGTACTGCTGACGAGCCTGGCCGTGGCGATCCCGGTCGCACTCGTCGTGGTGGCCTTCGTCGGCACGTTCGCCGCGCTCCTCGCGACCGCCGCCGACTCCTCGGACAACCCCGAGAACGGGCTGTGGATCATCCCCGTGGTCGCCGTCGTCGCGGCCCTGCTCATCACCCCGCTCGCGCTCTGGATCTGGGTGAAGTTCAGCCTGGCCCCGGCGGCGGCGGTGATGGAGGGTCAGGGCGCCATCGCCTCGATGCGCCGCTCCTCGTTCCTGGTCCGCGGCTCCTGGTGGCGCATCTTCGGCACACTGCTCCTCGTCGGCCTGATGGCGTCCGTGGCGAGCTGGGTGATCCAGCAGCTGCTCTCCCTGCTGCTCTCGGTCCCCATGGCGGCCCTCGACTTCTCCGGCGACGACCCCGGCGCCCTCATCGCCGCCTTCGCCGTCCTCTTCGTCTTCCTCGCCGTGGGCCAGCTCGTCAGCCAGGCGATCGTCTCCCTGTTCCCGCCGCTCGTCACCGGCCTCCTCTACGTCGACCAGCGCATCCGCAAGGAGAACCTCGCCCCGGAGCTCGCCCGGGCCGCCGGACTCCTCTGAGCACGCGAAACGGCCGTGCCCCGAAGGGCACGGCCGTTCACCCGCGGACGGGTCAGACGTTGAAGCCGAGCGCGCGCAGCTGCTCGCGACCGTCGTCCGTGATCTTGTCCGGGCCCCACGGGGGCATCCAGACCCAGTTGATCTTCAGCTCGTTGACGATGCCGTCCGTCGCGGACTTCGCCTGGTCCTCGATCACATCGGTCAGCGGGCAGGCCGCCGACGTCAGGGTCATGTCCAGCGTCGCGACGTTCGAGTCGTCGATGTGGATGCCGTAGATCAGGCCCAGGTTGACGACGTCGATGCCCAGCTCGGGGTCGACGACGTCGTACAGCGCCTCACGGACTTCTTCCTCGGAGGCCGGCTTCATCGTGGCCTCGGCGTTCTCGGTCATGCCGACTTCCTCTCCGCGTCGCCCAGCGCCTGGGCCGTCGCGTCCTTCCACGCCATCCAGCTGAGCAGCGCGCACTTCACACGGGCCGGGTACTTGGAGACTCCGGCGAACGCGACCGCGTCCTCCAGGATCTCCTCCATCGCGTCGTCGGGCTCGATCTGGCCCTTGGACTGCATCAGCTCCAGGAAGGTGCCCTGGATCTTCTGCGCCTCGGCCAGCTCCTTGCCGACGAGCAGCTCGTTGAGGACGGACGCCGAGGCCTGGCTGATCGAGCAGCCCTGGCCCTCGTACGACACGTCCTCGATGCGCGAGCCGTCGTACTTCACGCGGAGCGTGATCTCGTCGCCGCACGTCGGGTTGACGTGGTGCACCTCGGCGTCGCCGTCCCGAAGACCGCGCCCGTGCGGGTGCTTGTAGTGGTCCAGGATGACGTCCTGGTACATCGAATCGAGCTTCACGAGCCGTCCCCTAGCCGAAGAAGTTCCGTACGTGCTCCAGACCCTCGACCAGGGCGTCGACCTCGGCCGGGGTGGAGTACAGATAGAACGACGCCCGCGTGGTCGCAGGAATTCCGTACCGCAGGCAGACCGGCCGCGCGCAGTGGTGGCCGACCCGGACCGCGATGCCCTGCTCGTCGAGGACCTGGCCCACGTCGTGCGGGTGGATGTCGCCCAGCGTGAAGGAGATCGCCGCGCCGCGGTCCTCGGCCGTGGTGGGGCCGATGATCCGCAGGTCGGGCACCTCCTGGAGGCGCCGGACGGCGTACTCGGTGATCGCGTGCTCGTGGCGCGCGATGTTCTCCATGCCGATCGCCGACAGGTAGTCCACGGCCGCGCCGAGGCCGACGGCCTGGGCGATCGGGGGCGTACCCGCCTCGAACTTGTGCGGGGCCGGCGCGTACGTCGAGGAGTGCATCGAGACGGTCTCGATCATCTCGCCGCCGCCGAGGAAGGGCGGGAGGTCCTCCAGGAGCTCCTGCCGTCCCCACAGCACGCCGATGCCGGTCGGACCGCACATCTTGTGGCCGGTGAAGGCCACGAAGTCGGCCTGGAGCGCCTGCACGTCCAGGACCATGTGCGGGGCCGCCTGGGAGGCGTCGATGCAGACGAGCGCACCGACCTCCTGGGCGCGGCGGATGATCGTCTCCACCGGGTTGATCGTGCCCAGCAGGTTCGAGACCAGCGTGAACGAGACGATCTTGGTCTTCTCGGTGATGACCTCTTCGATGTTCGAGAGGTCGAGACGGCCGTCGTCGGTGAGGCCGAACCACTTCAGCTTCGCGCCCGTGCGCTGCGAGAGCAGCTGCCACGGCACGATGTTGGAGTGGTGCTCCATCTCCGTGATGGCGATCTCGGTCTCGTGGTCCACGCGGTAGGGCTCGTCGGCCCAGCCCAGCATGTTGGCCACGAGGTTGAGCGACTCCGAGGCGTTCTTGGTGAAGATCACCTCGTCGCGGCTCGGCGCGTTGATGAAGGCCGCGACCTTGTCACGGGCGCCTTCGTACAGCGCCGTCGCCTCCTCGGCGACCGTGTAGACGCCGCGGTGGACGTTGGCGTTGTGGCGCTCGTAGTACGTGTTGAGCGCGTCGAGGACCTGCCGCGGCTTCTGCGAGGTCGCCGCGGAGTCGAGGTACACGATCTTCTTGCCGTCGTGGACCACGCGATCCAGGAGCGGGAAGTCCTTGCGGATCGCCTCGGTGTCGAGGAGGCCGGAGAGCCCCAGATGGGCAGAAGTCACGCGGACGCGCCACCCTTCACGTACTTGTCGTAGCCCTCGTTCTCGAGCTGGTCGGCGAGCTCGGCGCCACCGGACTCGGCGATGCGACCGTTCGCGAAGACGTGCACGAAGTCGGGCTTGATGTAGCGCAGGATGCGCGTGTAGTGGGTGATCAGCAGGGTGCCGACCTCGCCGGTCTCGCGGACGCGGTTGACGCCCTCGGAGACGATGCGGAGCGCGTCGACGTCCAGGCCGGAGTCGGTCTCGTCGAGGATCGCGATCTTCGGCTTGAGGAGCTCCAGCTGCAGGATCTCGTGGCGCTTCTTCTCACCGCCGGAGAAGCCCTCGTTGACGTTGCGCTCGGCGAAGGCCGGGTCCATCTGGAGCTGCTCCATCGCGGACTTGACCTCCTTCACCCAGGTGCGCAGCTTGGGGGCCTCGCCGCGGACGGCGGTGGCGGAGGTGCGCAGGAAGTTGGAGACCGAGACGCCGGGGACCTCGACCGGGTACTGCATGGCGAGGAAGACGCCGGCGCGGGCGCGCTCGTCGACCGACATCTCCAGGACGTCCTCACCGTCGAGGGTGACGGTGCCGCCGGTGACCGTGTACTTCGGGTGGCCGGCCAGGGAGTACGCCAGGGTCGACTTGCCGGAGCCGTTGGGGCCCATGACGGCGTGGGTCTCGCCCTGCTTGATGGTCAGGTCGACGCCCTTGAGGATCTCGCGGGGGCCGTTCTCCGCATCGACGGAGACGTGCAGGTCGTGGATTTCAAGCGTAGCCATGGGTGACTCAGGACTCCTGGGTGACGGAGACGAGCACATCGTCCCCTTCGATCTGTACGGGGTATACGGGGACGGGGCGCGTCGCGGGAAGGCCGGAGGGCTTGCCGGTGCGCAGGTCGAAGCTGGACCCGTGCAGCCAGCATTCGATGGCGCAGTCCTCCACCTCGCCCTCCGAGAGGGAGACGTTCGCGTGCGAGCAGATGTCGTTGATCGCGAACACCTCGCCCTCGGTGTGCACGAGGGAGATCGGCGTGCCGTCGACCTCGACCCGCTTCGGGGTGTCGGCCTCCAGCTCGCTCAGCGCGCAGACTCGGACGAAGGCCATCAGACGGAGGCCTCCAGCTCGGCCTCGATCTTGGCGATCAGGCGCTCCTGGACGTCGGGCAGACCGATCTGCTGGACCAGCTCGGCGAAGAAGCCGCGGACGACGAGGCGGCGGGCCTCGCCCTCCGGGATGCCGCGGGCCATCAGGTAGAAGAGCTGCTCGTCGTCGAAGCGGCCGGTGGCCGAGGCGTGACCGGCGCCGGCGATCTCGCCGGTCTCGATCTCCAGGTTCGGCACGGAGTCGACCCGGGCACCGTCCGTGAGGACCAGGTTCCGGTTGAGCTCGTACGTGTCGGTGCCCTCGGCGGCGGCCTGGATGAGCACGTCGCCGATCCAGACGGCGTGCGCGTCCTGGCCCTGCAGCGCGCCCTTGTAGGCCACGTTGGACTTGCAGTGCGGGGTGTTGTGGTCGACCAGGAGGCGGTGCTCCTGGTGCTGCCCCGCGTCGGTGAAGTACAGACCGAAGAGCTCGGCCTCGCCGCCCGGAGCCGCGTAGGAGACGCGCGGGTGGATGCGGACGACGTCGCCGCCGAAGGTGACGACGACCGACTTGAAGGAGGCGTCGCGGCCGACCAGCGCGTTGTGCTGGGCGACGTGGACGGCGTTCTCGTCCCAGTCCTGGACGGAGACGACCGTGAGCTTCGCGCCGTCGCCGAGGACGTAGTCGACGTTGGCGGCGAGGACGGCGTCACCGGTGTGGTCGATGACCACGACGGCCTCGGCGAAGGCGCCGAGCTCGATCACCTGGTGGCCGAAGGCGACCCCGCCGACGCCGTGCACCGCGATGCGGATCGGCTCGGTGAGGACGGCCTCCTTGGCGACGGTGACGACCGAGGCCTTCTCGAAGGACGTGTACGCCTGGGCGGCGACGCGGTCGACGGGCGTGCCGGCCTTGCCGAGCCGCTCGTCGTCGCGGCCGACGGTCTCCACGGTGACGCCCTCGGGGGCCTCGATCTCGACCTTGACGCCCTCGCCGGAGGCGACCGCGGTGCCGTCGTGGAGGCCGCGCAGGCGCGCCAGCGGCGTGAAGCGCCACTCCTCTTCACGGCCGTGCGGGACGGGGAAGTCCGCGACGTCGAAGGACGGGGGCGCGCTCATGCGCGTGGCGACGGTGGACTCTGCGGCCACCGCGATCGAGCCCGCGGTGGTCGAGCCCGCGGGGATGTTCTGAGCCTCAGCCATGGCTGTCGTGTTGCTCTCTTCCTGCGTAAAAGAAAATCAGTCGCTGCGTGGGTGGGGCGGGGCTGCTAGCCGACCGCGCCTTCCATCTGCAGCTCGATCAGCCGGTTGAGCTCCAGGGCGTATTCCATCGGCAGCTCCTTGGCGATGGGCTCGACGAAGCCTCGAACGATCATCGCCATCGCCTCGAACTCGGTGAGGCCGCGGCTCATGAGGTAGAAGAGCTGGTCCTCGGAGACCTTGGAGACGGTGGCCTCGTGGCCCATGGAGACGTCGTCCTCGCGCACGTCCACGTAGGGGTACGTGTCGGAGCGGGAGATGGTGTCGACGAGCAGCGCGTCGCAGAGCACGTTCGACTTGGCGCCGGGGGCACCCTCGCCGATCTCGATGAGACCGCGGTAGGAGGTGCGGCCGCCGCCTCGCGCCACCGACTTGGAGACGATGTTGGAGGAGGTGTTCGGGGCCATGTGGACCATCTTGGCGCCGGCGTCCTGGTGCTGGCCCTCGCCCGCGAAGGCGATGGAGAGGGTCTCGCCCTTGGCGTGCTCGCCCATCAGGTAGACGGCCGGGTACTTCATGGTGACCTTGGAGCCGATGTTGCCGTCGACCCACTCCATGGTGGCGCCCTCGTAGGCGACGGCGCGCTTGGTCACCAGGTTGTAGACGTTGTTCGACCAGTTCTGGATGGTCGTGTAGCGGCAGCGGCCGCCCTTCTTGACGATGATCTCGACCACGGCGCTGTGCAGCGAGTCCGAGGAGTAGATCGGGGCGGTGCAGCCCTCGACGTAGTGGACGTAGGCGTCCTCGTCGACGATGATCAGCGTCCGCTCGAACTGGCCCATGTTCTCCGTGTTGATGCGGAAGTAGGCCTGGAGCGGGATCTCGACGTGCACGCCCTTCGGCACGTAGATGAACGAGCCGCCGGACCACACGGAGGTGTTCAGGGAGGCGAACTTGTTGTCGCCGACCGGGATGACGGTGCCGAAGTACTCGCGGAAGAGTTCCTCGTGCTCCTTCAGCGCGGTGTCGGTGTCGACGAAGATGACGCCCTGCTCCTCCAGGTCCTCGCGGATCTGGTGGTAGACGACCTCGGACTCGTACTGGGCCGCGACACCGGCGACGAGGCGCTGCTTCTCCGCCTCGGGGATGCCGAGCTTGTCGTACGTGTTCTTGATGTCCTCCGGCAGGTCCTCCCAGGACTCGGCCTGCTTCTCGGTGGACCGGACGAAGTACTTGATGTTGTCGAAGTCGATGCCGGAGAGGTCGGAGCCCCAGGTCGGCATGGGCTTCTTGTCGAAGAGCCGCAGACCCTTGAGACGGAGCTTCAGCATCCACTCGGGCTCGTTCTTCTTCGAGGAGATGTCGCGGACGACGTCCTCGTTGAGTCCACGCTTGGCGGTGGCACCGGCCGCGTCGGAGTCGGCCCAGCCGTACTCGTACCGACCCAGGCCCTCAAGCTCGGGGTGGCTGATCTCGGTGGTCATGCGGGGTTCCTCCCGGCCGTGCTGACAGATGCTGATGAACTGGTCTGTGGGGTGCTGTGCGGGATGAACGTGGTGCAGACGCCGTCACCATGCGCGATGGTGGCCAGACGCTGGACGTGCGTTCCCAGGAGGCGGGAGAAGAATTCCGTCTCCGCCTCACACAGCTGGGGGTACTGCTCGGCGACGTGGGCGACCGGGCAGTGGTGCTGGCAGAGCTGCTCGCCGACCGGCGCGTTCCGCGCAGTGGCAGCGTACCCGTCCGCCGTCAAGGCCTTGGCCAGCGCCTCGGTCCGCTGCGCGGGCTCGGCCGACTCGACGGCCTCGCGGTAGGCGCCCGCCTGGGCCTCGATCCGGTCGCGGGCGAAGGCGGCGACGGCCGCCTCCCCTCCGGCGTTGCGCTCGATCCAGCGGAGCGCCTCGACGGCGAGGGAGTCGTACGACTGGTCGAAGGCGTCGCGGCCGCCGTCGGTGAGCGCGAAGACCTTCGCCGGGCGGCCGCGGGCGCGGGTCCCGTAGACGCGCTTCTCCCGGGCTTCGACGACGCTCTCGGCGACCAGCGAGTCGAGGTGGCGGCGGACGGCGGCCTGGGTGAGGCGGAGCCGTTCGGCCAGGTCGGCGACGGTCGAGGGACCATGGTCCAGGATCGACCGCGCGACCCGGTTGCGCGTCGAACGCTCTCGGGTCGCGAGTTCCTCCACCGGAGCCGCGCCAACGTTTTTCACAACGCCATTGTTGCGTAATTAATCAGGGACTGACAAGCCGCGCCCGAATCGACGACGGTGCCGTGCATCACTCAGGTAAGGCTTACCTGACCTGCGAAAACGATCATTCGTAGGACGAATGGACGGCCCCGCGCCAGGAGGACCCCCACCCCCTCTCTAGACTTCCGCCCATGGGAAATGAGTCCGTCGTCCAGGTACGTGGCCTGGTCAAGCGGTACGGAAGCAAGACCGCCGTCGACGGCCTCGACCTCGACGTGCGGGCGGGCACCGTCACCGCCGTCCTCGGCCCCAACGGGGCCGGCAAGACCACCACCATCGAGACCTGCGAGGGATACCGACGTCCCGACGCCGGCACCGTCCGCGTCCTCGGGCTCGACCCGATCGCCGACGCGGCCGCGCTGCGCCCCCGGATCGGCGTGATGCTCCAGTCCGGCGGCGTCTACTCCGGCGCCCGCGCCGACGAAATGCTCCGCCACATGGCGAAACTGCACGCCCACCCCCTCGACGTCGACGCCCTGATCGAGCGGCTCGGCCTCGGATCCTGCGGCCGCACCGCCTACCGGCGCCTCTCCGGCGGCCAGCAGCAGCGCCTCGCGCTCGCCATGGCCGTCGTCGGCCGCCCCGAACTCGTCTTCCTCGACGAACCCACCGCCGGCCTCGACCCGCAGGCCCGACGCGCCACCTGGGACCTCGTGCGCGAGCTCAGGGCCGACGGAGTGAGCGTGGTCCTCACCACCCACTTCATGCAGGAGGCGGAGGACCTCGCCGACGACGTCGCCATCATCGACGCCGGCCGGGTCGCCGCCCAGGGCAGCCCCGAGGAGCTGTGCCGCGGCGGCGCCGAGAACACCCTGCGCTTCACCGGCCGCCCCGGCCTCGACCTCGGCTCCCTGCTCAAGGCGCTGCCCGACGGCTCCGCCGCGGCGGAGCCGCTCCCCGGCACGTACCGGATCACCGGCTCCGTCGACCCGCAGCTGCTCGCCACGGTCACCAGCTGGTGCGCCCAGCACGGCGTCATGCCCGACGGCATCTCCGTCGAGCGCCACACCCTCGAAGACGTCTTCCTGGAACTCACGGGCAAGGAACTGCGGTCATGAGCACGGGCACCTACTCCCCCAGGCCGGGCGCGGCGCCCGTCGGCCGCATGATCGCGGCGCAGACGGCCCTGGAGACCCGGATGCTGCTGCGCAACGGCGAGCAGCTCCTCCTCACGGTGATCATCCCCTCGCTGCTGCTCGTCCTCTTCTCCACGGTCGACATCATCGACACGGGCGCCGACAAGGCCGTCGACTTCCTCGCCCCCGGCGTCCTCGCCCTCGCCGTCCTGTCGACCGCCTTCACGGGCCAGGCCATCGCGACCGGTTTCGAGCGCCGGTACGGGGTCCTCAAGCGCCTCGGAGCGTCCCCGCTCCCCCGCTGGGCCCTCATGACGTCCAAGACGCTCGCCGTCCTGGTCACCGAGGTCCTCCAGGTAGCGCTCCTGACAGCGATCGCCCTGGCCCTCGGCTGGTCCCCGGAGGGCAACCCCGCCTCCGTCCTGCTGCTCCTGGTCCTCGGCACGGCCGCCTTCTCGGGCCTCGGCCTGCTGATGGCGGGCACCCTCAAGGCGGAGGCCACGCTGGCCGCCGCCAACCTGGTCTTCCTGCTGCTCCTGGTGGGCGGCGGGGTCATCGTGCCGCTGGACAGGTTCCCCGAGCCGGCCCGCTCGGTCCTGGAGCTGCTCCCGATCTCCGCCCTCTCGGACGGCCTGCGGGACGTCCTCCAGAACGGCGCGGCGATGCCCTGGGGCGACGCGCTGGTCCTGGCCGTCTGGGCGGTCCTCGGCCTCGGCGCGGCGGCGAAGTTCTTCCGCTGGGAGTAGCCGAAGCGGCTCAGAGGGTGACGTTTCCCGACAAGGCACCCCCTCGTGAAAGCGTGCACAAGCCCCGGCCTACGATGGAGCCCGTGCTGACCCCCCTCGCCTCCATCGCCCGGCGCTGGACGCCGTCCCCCCGGACGCTCCGGCGCGCCGCGCTCTCCGCCGTCGTGATGAGCGTCCTCATCATCGTCACGGGTGGCGCGGTCCGGCTGACCGGTTCCGGTCTCGGCTGCGACACCTGGCCGAAGTGCACCGACGACAGCCTCATCGTGACGCCCGAGCAGGGCTACCGCGGCGCCATCGAGTTCGGCAACCGGATGCTGACGTACGTCCTGTCGGCGGCCGTCGGCTGGGCGATCGTCGCCGCCCGGTCCACCAAGCCGTGGCGCCGGAACCTGACCCGCTGGGCCTGGGCGCAGTTCTGGATCGTGATGAGCAACGCCGTGATCGGCGGCATCACGGTGTGGATGGGCCTCAACCCGTGGACGGTGGCCGGCCACTTCCTGGCCGCGAACTCGCTGCTCACCGTGGCGGTCATCACCTGGCACCGGGCCGGCGAGGGCGACACCGCCCCGCGGCCGCGCGTGCCGCGCCCGGTCCGCAAGCTGTCCTGGGCGATCACGATCACCGCGGGTCTGCTGATCGTGCTCGGCACGACGGTGACCGGCGCCGGCAAGCACGCCGGCGACAGCAGCGACGTCCCGCGCATGCCGTGGGACTGGACGAACGCCGCCCACGTCCACGCGATCGCCGCCTGGGTCGTCTGCGCGCTGGCGCTCGCCATGTGGCTGGTCCTGCGCGTGGTGGACGCCCCGGACGACACCCGGGCCCGCGCCCGCGACCTGCTGGTCGTGCTGCTCGCCCAGGGCGCCATCGGATACGTCCAGTACTTCACCGGCGTCCCCGAGCTGCTCGTCGCCGTCCACATGCTCGGCTCCTCGCTGATGTGGATCGCGGTGGTCCGGCTCGCCCTGAGCCTGCGCGAGCGCCCGGTCCCCACCCCGGAGATCCCGGCGCAGGCCGACTCCGCACTCGCGAGCGCCTGAGAACCCCCCGGACCGCCCGGACCCCCGCCCCACCGGCGGGCGTCCGGGCGGTTCGGCTTCGGGGTCCGGGCGGTTCGGCTATGCGGACACCGGCGCGCGGAGCAGCGCCCCCGGCAGGTAGCCCGAGCGGACGGCCGGCTCCCAGCCGTGCGCCAGGTGGGCGAGGGCGGCCAGGGCGACGGTCCCCACCGGCAGCAGGCTCCTCGGCTCGGGATCGGCGCCGACGCCCGCCCGGTGCGCGTCGAGCCGCTCCGCGAGGGCCCGGTCGAAGGCCGCGCGGTCGTCGTCGAGCAGGACGCGCAGCAGCCGCTGGTCCGGGCTCAGCGCCCCGGCCGCGTCGAGTCGCGCCGCCGCGGCCGCCAGCTCCTCCGCACCGGGCCGGCGCAGCGGCACCTCGCCGGGCACGGCACCGGGCACCGGGCCGTGCTCCACCGTGAGGTAGGCGCACAGGGCGTCCATCTCGGCGAGGTCCGCCGGCTCCGAGACCGAGTCGAAGCGCGAGTACGGAACGCCGGAGCGGATCGCGGGCGCGTAGTCCTCGTGGAGCAGCGGCCCGATCACCCGGCGGCGCTCCCAGGCCAGCCCGCTGATCAGGCAGAGCGCGAACGCGTCCACCCAGGTCCGCGCGGTGGGCACCCGGTGTCCCCGGTCCCAGCTCTCGTCGAAGAGCTGGTCGTCGCTGCTCAGGGTCTCCCCGGCGAGGGGCAGCGGGACGTCCCAGTCGCCTTCGGGGAAGCAGCCGATGCCCAGGATGCCGAGGGCGCACTCGGCTGCGGTGAGCAGCGCCGCGCGGGACGGGTCCGCGGCGAGCTCGGGGTCCTCCAGGGTGCTCGCCCCGACGTGGTCGAGGAGTTCGTCGCGGGCCTCCGCGAGGCCGGTCAGCGACATGCCGCTGCCGTACCGGAGGTCGTGCCAGCGGCCGAAGGTCCGCCTCCTGATGCCGTCGAGCGCCCGCTCGATCCTCGCCCCGTCGACCTCGTGCACGGTCGTCTCTCCCACGGCTGCCGCCTCCCCCATGATCGTTTCCATCTGCCGCGCACGCTACCAACGGGGGCTGACAGCGGGGCCCAGCCGGTAGACGCGGCGGGCGTTGTCGGCGGCGATCATGCCGGCGACGCGCCGGGCGTCCGTCCGGGACCAGGCGCCGTCGGCGACCCATTCGCCGAGCACCCGGGAGAGCGCGGACCGGAAGGCGCTCGCGGCGACCACGTGGAGTTCGGGCAGCGCGTGGGCGCCGCTGGAGAAGAGCAGCTTGCCGAACGGCGCCCGTTCCAGGACCTCGGCGAGCACGGCGGCCGCCCTGGCCCCGGTGTGGGCGAGGACGGGGCCGAGGTCCGCGTACACGTGCGCGTGGACGCCGGTCATCCACGCCGCCTCGCGGTGGTACGGGTACGCGTGGAGCAGCACGAGGTCGGCGCCGAGCCCCGCGGTGGCGGCGGCGAAGCCGTCGACGACGGACGGGTCCCGCTCCCCGGTGTGCAGCTGGAGGGGGCGCCCGGCGGCGACGGCGATCCAGAGCAGGTGGCGCAGCAGCACGGGGTCGGTGAGGCGGTCGCCGGCGGCGCGCCCGGCCAGCCAGCGGCCGGCGGCGCCGCGCACCTCGCCGGGGCCCGGCGCTTCGGGCGTGTGCGCGAGCCCTCGGCGCACGCCCGTCCCGGAGGCGAAGGCCACGGCGTGGGCGGCGGCGCCGTGGACGGCCTCGGAGAGGTTGGCGAGGAAGGCCTCGACGGTCCCCGAGGTGTCGGCGACCTGTTCGGCGAGGGGTTCGAGGCGGACGATCTCGTGGGCCTCGGCGGCGCCGGCGGCGGCGATCTCGGCCGGCCCCGTGAGGTCGCCGGGGCGCCCGGTGTCGACCAGGTAGGTGGTGATCCCGGAGGCGCGCAGGAGCCGGCGGCCCGCTTCGGCGGCGCCGAGTTCGCGGCGCCGGGCGAGGTAGCGGGCGGGCGGGCAGTGCGGTTCGAGGCCGAGCAGCGGCGGGCACCAGCGGCGTACGGCGAACCCGGTCTGGGTGTCGAAGAAGGTGGTGCCGGCGGCGGGCAGCACGGCGGTACCGCCGTGCTGGGCGCCGAGCCGGGCCTCGAAGGTGCCGAGGCCGAGTTCGGTGCGGAGCACCCCGTGGCAGTACTGGTCGACCAGGCTCGGCGTGTCGATCATCTCGGGGGGCTCCCTGTGTGGACGTGTCTCCACACGTCCTAACGGGTGAGCCCCGCGCGAGGTTGTTGCCTCAGCTGTTGGAGGGTCCGCCGATCTGGATACCGGCCATCCGGGTCCACTCGTACGGGCCGGTGGCGACCTTCGCGGCGAACTCGCCGTCGAACTCCTCGTGGAGGGTCAGGCCGGCCTTCTCGGCGGCCTGTCGCGCGACCTCGTAGGTCGGTGCCACCAGGTCGCCCCAGCCGCCGTCGGTGCCGACGAGGACGATCCGGGTGCCGGCCTGGCCGATGTGCGCGAGGTGTCCCTCGGAGCCGCCGTGCTCCTTGGAGAAGGCCTGGATCTCCTTGGCGAGCTTGGCCGCCTTGCGCTCTGCCTGCTTCGTTTCTGCCATGACAGGGATGCTACCGAGGGGTAGATCGAGTGGCGACGGCCGGGCCACGTGGCCTATCCCACGTGACCCGGCCGTCGACCGGAGATCTCAAACGAGCGGAGCGCGCTAGCGCAGGAACGGGTCCACCGCGACCGCCACGAAGAGCAGCGACACGTAGGTGATGGACCAGTGGAAGAGGCGCATCTCCTTGAGCTTGGCGCCGGTGGCGCCGTTCTTGGCGCGGTTGAGCAGGGCGTGCGCCTCCCAGAGCCACCAGCCGCCGGTGAGCAGCGCCACGGCGGTGTAGAACCAGCCCGTGTAGCCCAGCGGGGTGAGCAGCAGCGAGACGGCGACCATGACCCAGCTGTAGAGCACGATCTGCTTGGCGACGACCTTGTTGGAGGCGAGCACCGGAAGCATGGGCACGCCCGCGCGTGCGTAGTCGTCCTTCACCTTCATCGACAGCGGCCAGTAGTGCGGCGGCGTCCAGAAGAAGATGACGAGGAAGAGGATGACCGCGGCCCACGACATCGAGTTCGTGACGGCCGACCAGCCGATGAGGACCGGCAGGCAGCCCGCGATGCCGCCCCAGACGATGTTCTGGGCGGTGCGCCGCTTCAGGATCATCGTGTAGATCACGACGTAGAAGAGGAGGGCGCCCAGCGAGAGGGCGGCGGACAGCCAGTTGACGAGCAGGCCGAACCAGAGCGTGGAGACCACCGCGAGGGTGAGTCCGAAGACCAGTCCCTCGCGGGGCGTGAGCACGCCGGTGACCAGCGGTCGTTGGGAGGTCCGGTCCATCAGTGCGTCGATGTCGCGGTCGATGTACATGTTCAGCGCGTTCGCGCCGCCCGCCGACAGATAGCCGCCGAAGCAGGTGGCGAGCACCAGCCACAGGTCGGGCACGCCCTGCTCGGCGAGGAACATCACCGGGACGGTGGTGATGAGCAGAAGCTCGATGATCCGCGGCTTGGTCAGCGCCACGAATGCCTTGACGCGGGCCCCGAACGGCCGATGGCCCCCCGGGCTGGGAGTCAAGACGACCCCTGCGGGTCGGGACTCGACGGCCGTCACGCACACCCCTGACAGAGAAATTCCCAGCAAGCTCCCCGGATGAAGGCGGGGTGAAGCTTGCGCGTACCACGCCACTGTAGACGTTGCCCAGACGCCGATCTTCGCGGGGGTGGGGTCGTGTTGGAGGGGTACGTCCCAAGGGGTGGACGCCGTTCGGGAGGCGAAGTCCCACACCCGGCGGCAGTCTTGCTGTGTCTGCTCATTTGAGGGGCATGCACACGAAAAGAGGGGCGTTCCGGCGGGGGTAGGCTCGACAACGCCGGTACACCCTCAGTCACCGGCCCAAGACATGTGGAGAGGAGCCCTGACCCAGGGTGAGCACTAAGCCGACCACCACAGACCTCGAGTGGACCGAGTTGGACCAGCGGGCCGTCGACACCGCCCGCATCCTGGCCGCGGACGCCGTACAGAAGGTCGGCAACGGCCATCCCGGTACGGCGATGAGCCTGGCGCCCGCCGCGTACACCCTCTTCCAGAAGGTGATGCGGCACGACCCGGCCGACCCCGAGTGGGTCGGGCGCGACCGGTTCGTCCTCTCCGCGGGCCACTCGTCCCTGACCCTGTACACCCAGCTCTACCTGGGTGGCTTCGGTCTTGAGCTGGACGACCTGAAGACCTTCCGCACCTGGGGCTCGAAGACCCCCGGTCACCCGGAGTACGGCCACACCGCCGGCGTCGAGACCACCACGGGCCCGCTGGGCCAGGGTGTCGCGAACGCCGTGGGCATGGCGATGGCCGCCCGCTACGAGCGCGGTCTGTTCGACCCGGAGGCCACGACCGGCACCTCCCCGTTCGACCACCGGATCTACGTGATCGCCGGTGACGGCTGCCTCCAGGAGGGCATCTCCGCGGAGGCGTCCTCGCTGGCCGGCCACCAGAAGCTCGGCAACCTGATCCTGCTGTGGGACGACAACCACATCTCGATCGAGGGCGACACCGAGACGGCCGTGTCCGAGGACACGATGAAGCGGTACGAGGCGTACGGCTGGCACGTCCAGCGCGTCGAGCCGCAGGCCAACGGCGACCTGGACCCGGCCGCGCTGTACACGGCGATCAAGGCCGCCGAGGCCGAGACCGAGCGGCCGTCGTTCATCGCGATGCGCTCGATCATCGCCTGGCCCGCCCCGAACGCGCAGAACACCGAGGCCGCGCACGGCTCGGCGCTCGGCGACGAGGAGATCGCGGCCACCAAGCGCGTCCTCGGCTTCGACCCGGAGCAGACCTTCGAGGTCACCGACGAGGTCATCGCGCACACCCGTTCGCTCGGTGACCGCGGCCGCGAGGCCCGTGCCGCGTGGGAGAAGTCGCTCGCCGAGTGGCGTACGGCCAACCCGGAGCGCGCCGCCGAGTTCGACCGCATCCAGGCGAACGAGCTGCCGGCCGGCTGGGCCGAGAAGCTCCCGGTCTTCGAGCCGGGCAAGGGTGTCGCCACCCGTGCCGCCTCGGGCCAGGTCCTCAAGGCGCTCGGCGCGGTCATCCCGGAGCTGTGGGGCGGCTCGGCCGACCTCGCCGGCTCCAACAACACGACGATCGACAAGGACTCGTCGTTCCTGCCCGAGGGCAACCCGCTGCCGGAGGCCGACAAGTACGGCCGCACGATCCACTTCGGCATCCGCGAGCACTCCATGGCCGCGGAGATGAACGGCATCGCGCTGCACGGCAACACGCGCATCTACGGCGGCACCTTCCTGGTGTTCTCCGACTACATGCGCAACGCCGTCCGCCTGTCCGCCCTGATGCACCTCCCGGTGACGTACGTCTGGACCCACGACTCGATCGGTCTGGGCGAGGACGGCCCGACGCACCAGCCGGTGGAGCACCTGGCCTCGCTGCGCGCGATCCCGGGTCTGAACGTGGTCCGCCCGGCCGACGCCAACGAGACGGCGATCGCCTGGCGCGAGATCATGCAGCGCCACACCAAGGTCTTCGGCAAGGGCGCCCCGCACGGCCTCGCGCTCACCCGCCAGGGCGTGCCGACGTACACGCCGAACGAGGACACCGTCAAGGGCGGCTACGTGCTCTTCGACGCCGAAGGCGGCGATGCCCAGGTCGTGCTGATCGGCACGGGCTCCGAGGTGCACCTGGCCGTCGAGGCCCGCGAGCAGCTCCAGGCCGCCGGCGTCCCGACCCGCGTGGTCTCGATGCCGTCCGTCGAGTGGTTCGAGGAGCAGGACCAGGCGTACAAGGACTCGGTCCTGCCGCCGTCGGTCAAGGCCCGGGTCGCCGTCGAGGCGGGCATCGGCCTCACCTGGCACAAGTACGTCGGTGACGCCGGCCGGATCGTCTCCCTGGAGCACTTCGGCGCCTCGGCGGACGCGAAGGTCCTCTTCCGCGAGTTCGGGTTCACGCCCGAGGCGATCGTCGCCGCCGCCCGGGAATCGATCGACGCCGCCGCACGCTGACGCCCATACGTACGACTTAATGGAGATGCAACTCTCATGACAGACGCTCTCAAGCGCCTCTCCGACGAAGGCGTCGCGATCTGGCTGGACGATCTCTCGCGCAAGCGGATCACGTCCGGCAACCTGGCCGAGCTCATCGACCAGAGCCACGTGGTCGGTGTGACCACGAACCCGTCGATCTTCCAGAAGGCCATCTCGTCCGGTGACGGCTACGAGCAGCAGCTCGCCGACCTCGCCGCCCGCAAGGTGACCGTCGACGAGGCCATCCGCATGATCACGACGGCGGACGTCCGCGACGCCGCCGACATCCTGCGGCCGGTCTTCGACGCGACCGACGGCCAGGACGGCCGGGTCTCCATCGAGGTCGACCCCCGTCTCGCCCACGAGACGACCGCCACCGTCGCCGAGGCCAAGCAGCTGGCCTGGCTGGTGGACCGGCCCAACACGCTCATCAAGATCCCGGCCACCAAGGCGGGTCTGCCGGCGATCACCGAGGTCATCGGCCTCGGCATCAGCGTCAACGTGACGCTGATCTTCTCGCTGGAGCGCTACCGCGCGGTCATGGACGCCTACCTGGCGGGCCTGGAGAAGGCCCGCGAGCGCGGCCTCGACCTCTCCAAGATCCACTCGGTGGCCTCCTTCTTCGTGTCCCGCGTGGACTCGGAGATCGACAAGCGCCTGGACGGCATCGGCACCGACGAGGCCAAGGCGCTCAAGGGCAAGGCCGCGCTGGCCAACGCCCGCCTGGCCTACGAGGCGTACGAGGAGGTCTTCTCCTCCGAGCGCTGGGCCGCCCTCGACAAGGCGCAGGCCAACAAGCAGCGTCCGCTGTGGGCCTCGACCGGCGTCAAGGACCCGGCGTACAAGGACACCCTGTACGTCGTGGACCTGGTCGCCCCCGGCACCGTCAACACGATGCCGGAAGCCACCCTGGAGGCCACCGCCGACCACGGCGAGGTCGCCGGTGACACCATCCGCGGCACCTACGAGCAGTCCCGCGCCGAGCTGGCCGCCGTCGAGAAGCTGGGCATCGGCTACGACGACGTCGTCCAGCTCCTGGAGGACGAGGGCGTCGAGAAGTTCGAGGCGTCCTGGAACGACCTGCTCAAGTCCACCGAGGCGGAGCTTCAGCGCCTCGCACCTTCGGAGGCGTAAGCACTTTGAGCGCAGTCCACGGAGCCAACCCGCTCCGTGACGCCGCAGACCGACGGCTCCCGCGCATCGCGGGGCCGTCGGGCCTGGTGATCTTCGGCGTCACGGGCGATTTGTCCCGTAAGAAGCTGATGCCCGCCGTCTACGACCTGGCCAACCGCGGCCTGCTGCCGCCGGGCTTCTCGCTCATCGGCTTCGCCCGGCGCGAGTGGCAGGACGAGGACTTCGCGCAGGAGGTCCACGACGCGGTCAAGCAGCACGCCCGCACCCCGTTCCGCGAGGAGGTGTGGCAGCAGCTCATCCAGGGCATGCGATTCGTCCAGGGCGACTTCGACGACGACGACGCCTTCGAGCAGCTCAAGGACACCATCGAGGAGCTCGACAAGGCGCAGGGCACCGGAGGCAACTTCGCCTTCTACCTGTCCGTGCCGCCGAAGTTCTTCCCCCTGGTCGTGCAGCAGCTCAAGAAGCACGGCCTGGCGGACCAGAAGAACGGCTCCTGGCGCCGCGCGGTCATCGAGAAGCCCTTCGGCCACGACCTGGTCTCCGCCAAGGAGCTCAACGAGGTCGTCCACGAGGTCTTCCCGCCCGAGGCGGTCTTCCGGATCGACCACTACCTCGGCAAGGAGACCGTCCAGAACATCCTGGCGCTCCGCTTCGCCAACACCATCTTCGAGCCGCTCTGGAACCGGTCGTACGTCGACCACGTGCAGATCACCATGGCCGAGGACATCGGCATCGGCGGCCGGGCCGGGTACTACGACGGCATCGGCGCCGCCCGTGACGTCATCCAGAACCACCTGCTCCAGCTGCTCGCGCTGACCGCGATGGAGGAGCCCGCCTCCTTCGACGCCGACGCGCTCGCCGCCGAGAAGACCAAGGTCCTCGGCGCGGTGAAGCTGCCCAAGGACCTGGGCGCGTCCACGGTCCGCGGCCAGTACGCGGCCGGGTGGCAGGGCGGCGCCAAGGCCGTCGGCTACCTCCAGGAAGACGGCATCGACCCCCAGTCGAAGACCGACACCTACGCGGCCATCAAGCTGGAGATCGACAACCGCCGCTGGGCGGGCGTCCCCTTCTACCTGCGCACCGGCAAGCGCCTGGGCCGCCGCGTCACGGAGATCGCGGTCGTGTTCCAGCGCGCCCCGCACTCCATCTTCGACCACACCGCGACCGAGGAACTCGGCCGCAACGCCATCGTCATCCGGGTCCAGCCGGACGAGGGCGTGACGATGCGGTTCGGCTCCAAGGTGCCCGGCACCCAGATGGAGATCCGGGACGTGTCCATGGACTTCGCGTACGGCGAGTCCTTCACGGAGTCCAGCCCCGAGGCGTACGAGCGGCTCATCCTCGACGTCCTGCTCGGCGACTCGAACCTCTTCCCGCGGGTCGAGGAGGTCGAGCTGTCGTGGAAGATCCTCGACCCGATCGAGCAGTTCTGGGACAAGCACGGCAAGCCCGCGCAGTACCAGTCCGGGACCTGGGGTCCGGTCGAGGCGGACGAGATGCTCGCACGAGACGGCAGGAGCTGGCGCCGGCCATGAAGACCGACCTGACGGACACCACGTCCTCCAAGATCAACAAGGCGCTGGTGCTCGGGCGGCGGGCGATCGGCACGCCGGCCGTCGGCATGGTGCTCACCCTCGTGATCGTCACCGACGAGGAGAACGCCTACGACGCCCTCAAGGCGGCCAACGACGCGTCCCGCGAGCACCCCTCGCGGACGCTCGTCGTCATCAAGCGGGTCTCGCGCTCCCCGCGGGACCGCGCCAAGGCGCGGCTCGACGCCGAGGTCCGCCTCGGCGCCGACGCCAGCACCGGCGAGACGGTGGTGCTCCGGCTGTACGGCGAGGTCGTCGACCACGCCCAGTCGGTGGTCCTGCCGCTGCTCCTCCCGGACGCCCCCGTCGTCGTCTGGTGGCCGGTGAACGCGCCGACCGACCCGGCGAACGACCCGCTGGGCGCCCTCGCCCAGCGCCGGGTGACCGACACGTACGCCGCCGAGCAGCCCATCCAGGAGCTGTCCGCGCGCGCGGACCGGTACACCCCGGGCGACACGGACCTCTCGTGGACCCGGATCACCCCGTGGCGCTCGATGCTGGCCGCCGCGCTCGACCAGGTCGCGTGCCAGGTCACCTCCGCCGAGGTGGAGGGCGAGGAGTTCAACCCGAGCGTCGAACTGCTCGCGATGTGGCTCGCGGAGCGGCTGAAGGTGCCGGTGCGGCGCTCCAAGTCGACCGGCCCCGGCCTGACCTCCGTCCGCATGGAGACCAGCACGGGACCGATCGTCCTCGACCGGCCGGACGGCTCGCTGGCGACGCTCTCCATCCAGGGGCAGCCCGACCGTGCCGTGGCGCTGAAGCGCCGCGAGACGGCCGAGCTGATCGCGGAGGAGCTGCGCCGGCTCGACCCGGACGACACGTACGCGACGGCGCTCAAGTACGGTCTCGAGCGCCTCGCCGAGGAGGCGGCGATCGTCGCTCCCGAGCAGGAGGCCCCCGCGGCCGAGGCCGTCGTGACCCCCGAGCCGGCCGCCAAGCCCGCCGCGAAGAAGGCCACGGCCAAGAAGGCGGCGGCCAAGTGAGCACCCCGCAGCTGGTCGTCCACCGCGACAAGGAGCTGATGGCGCAGGCCGCCGCGGCCCGGCTGATCACCCGGATCGTGGACGCCCAGGCCACCCGCGGCTCGGCCTCGGTCGTGCTGACCGGCGGCCGCAACGGCAACGGCCTGCTCGCGGCGCTCGGTTCGGCGCCCGCGCGGGACGCCGTCGACTGGTCGCGGCTCGACCTGTGGTGGGGTGACGAGCGCTTCCTGCCCGAGGGCGACCCCGAGCGGAACGTCACCCAGGCACGTGAGGCACTGCTCGACCGGGTGCCGCTCGACCCGGCACGGGTGCACGCCATGCCCGCCTCGGACGGCCCCTACGGCGACGTCGACGCCGCCGCGGCCGCCTACGCGGCGGAGCTGGCGGCCGCCTCTGAGCACGGCGCGGTGCCGGACTTCGACGTGCTGATGCTGGGCGTCGGCCCGGACACGCACGTGGCCTCGCTCTTCCCCGAGCTGCCGGCCGTCCGTGAGACCGAGCGGACGGTGGTCGGCGTGCACGGCGCGCCCAAGCCCCCGCCGCTCCGCGTCTCCCTGACCCTCCCGGCCATCCGCGCCGCCAAGGAGGTCTGGCTGCTCGCGGCCGGCGAGGACAAGGCGAAGGCCGCGGCCATCGCCCTCTCCGGCGCGGGCGAGGTCCAAGCCCCCGCCGCCGGCGCCTACGGCCGCTCCCGCACCCTCTGGCTCCTCGACACGGCCGCCGCCTCCGAACTCCCCCGAAGCATGTACCCCCCCGCTTCGGCCTGAGGCACGACGACGGAGGCCCGGTTCACCCCTCGGTGAACCGGGCCTCCGTCGTTCCACGGGTCGCCGCGCGGTCAGCGGCGCCGGCGGAGCGTCAGGCGCGTCTTCCCCAGGACCAGCCGGCGTCCGGGCTCCTCCACGTACGTGTAGAGGAGTGCCGCCAGCGCGAGGGAGACCGCGAAGGCCAGTCCGACGAGGCCGAACGCCGGCAGCGTGTCGAGCTTGGGCTTGTCCCCCACCCACAGCCGCAGGGAGTGCATCACCAGCAGGTGGATCATGTAGAAGGCGAACGACCACTCACCCAGCCTCACGAGTACCGGACGGCGCCACATGGACGGCTCTCCGTCGATGTCGGCGACGGCGCCGGCCGCGATCAGGAGGGTGAGGCCGATGAGCGCGGTCCAGTACTGGTCTCCGGGCACGAGCGGGACGGCGAAGTAGCCGATCAGCGTCAGAGCGACGGCGCCTTCGAGGCCGGGCCCGCGCCACTTGCCGAGCTGGACGAGCCGCGCCACCGCCACGCCGAGGACGAACTCGGGGAGCCTGGCCGGCGGGAGGCTGTAGAGGTGGTAGTCGTCCGGCTGGAAGGCGACGGAGAGCACGCACAGCACCGCCACCACGGTCAGGAGCTTCGGTCCCACGCGGCGCAGCACCGCGTAGACCAGCGGGAAGCACGCGTAGAAGAACGCCTCGCAGACGAGGGACCAGCTGACCGGGTTGGCCGCCTGCCACCACTCGTACTTCCAGGAGCTCACCAGGAGCAGGTTCGCCACGATCGCCTCGGGTGCGGTCCGCTCGCCGTCCCTCAGCCAGGGGAGCACGGTGAAGGCGAGGACGAGGGCGAGGACCGCGGTGAGCACGTGGATCGGATAGATGCGGGCGAGCCGCCGCCGGAAGAAGGAGAAGAACCGATCCTTCGGACGGGCCGACCAGGTCAGCACGAATCCGGAGAGGACGAAGAAGAACATGACCCCGACGCTGCCCGAGCGGGCGGCCCAGGCCACCACCTTCTCGTCCGCGGGTCCGTAATATCCGAACTTGTACGTGTGGAACGCGAAGACCAGGAACGCCGCGGCCCAGCGCATGCCCGTGAGCGAGGGCAGCATGCCGCCCGCGCGTCCGGCCGAAGTGACGGCCGGGGCTTCGGGCAGCGGCGCATCGCGTATGAGCGTCGGCAAGAAAGGGCTCCGTTCGACCGTGGTCCGGCAGGAGCCCGGTATACCGCGGTCGGGCCCCGAATCAGCCGCACATATTACGGGGCCCCGATCGCCCGTTCGGTACCGGCTTCCCCTTCGCCCCGCACGGGCTCCAGGAAGGGTGCGAGGAGGTCGGGTACGGCTGTGGTGGCGAAGGTGAGGGCTTCGGAGGCGTCGGCGTCGGGAATGGCGTAGGCGCCGGAGCCGGCGGCGGTCGTGGCGGTGAGGGTGAGGACGCCGGCCTTGCGTTGGAAGTAGGACTGCTTGACGGTCCAGCCGATGACGCCGGAGCGTTGGAGGGCGACGGTGGCGCGGCGGAGGGTGCCGGACCTGGTGACCAGGTAGGCGCCGCTGATGCCGTGTCCGAGGCCGCGGTAGGCGTCGAGGGCGAAGAGGACGGCGATCGGGGTGAGGACGACGGCGCAGCCCCCGGCCACGTAGAGCAGGACCGGGGTGAGGAGGAGGCCGAGGAGGGCGAGGAGCGCGACGATCGGGAGGACGCTCCACAGGGCCCAGCGCACGCGCCGGGTGCGGGCGGCCCGGGGGTGGGCGGTCAGGGGTGCCCCGGTGGGCGGCTCGGGCTCGCGCAGGACGAGGGCGGCGACCCGGTCGGCGGTGGCCCGGTCCACGGCCGGGAGCAGGTTCTTGAGGTCGGCGTGCTTGTCGCCGTCGTCCTGGGCGAGGCCGGTGGCCACGGCGTCGAGGCGGGCGGCCCCGCACAGCCGGACGCCGAGCGGCTGGACCAGTTCGATCCCGCGCAGCCGCCGCTCCTCCAGGGAGACCGAGCGGGCGGTGAAGAGGCCGCGGGCGACCCGGAGGGTGCCGCCCGGTTCGCGCTCCAGGCGGTAGTTCCACCACATCTCCACCCAGAGGCCGAGGGCCCCGACGGCTCCGGTGACGGTGGCGAGGAGCACCAGGTCGACGATCATCCAGGGGAGGGAGACGCCTTGGAAGCGGTCCCCTATCCAGTGGATGACCTTCCCCTGTGCGCCGAACCACTCGCTGACCTGGAGGACGGCCCCGACGGCGGCGCCGCCGAGCGCGGGGGCGAGGAAGGAGACGGGGGCGTAGCGGATCCAGCTCGGGTCGAGGGTGGCCAGGGCGTCGTCGCCGTCCGGGTCCCCGGAGGGTGCGGCGGCCCGGGCGAGCAGTTCACGCCGGAGCCGTTCGCCCTCGGCCCGGGTGACCAGGTCGAGTTCGAGGGTCGACTCGCCGCCGGCGGTGTGCTCGCCGGTGCCGACGCGGACCTTGACGAGGCCGAAGACGCGCTGGACGGGGTTGGCGCTCAGGTCGGCGCTGCGGACGCGTTCGCGGGCCAGTGAGCGGCGCTGCACGACGAGCAGCCCGGTGTGGAGCTCGACCCGCTCGGGGCCGACGCGGTAGCGGGTGCGGCGGAAGCGGACCGTCTCGGTGACGAGGTCGGCGGCGAGGACGAGCGCGACCCCGGCGGCGACCCAGGCGAAGGCCTGCCACAGCGGGCGGTCGCCGGCCAGGCCGAAGGCGATGGGCAGTGCGGCGCCGGCGAGGACGCCGGCGAAGAGGACGACCCGGACGAGGACGGTACGGGGATGCAGGCGCAGCCACTCCGCCTCTGCGCCGCCGACCTCCTCCGTACCCGCGGCCTCCTCCGTGCCCGCCGCCTCCTCCGTACCCGCGGCCTCCTCCGTGCCCGCCGCTTCCTCGGTACCCGCCGCCTCGTTCACGTGGCGTCCCCGGGGGTCGCCCGGGTGATGAGGGTGAGCCGCTCGGCGAGTCCGGCGGCCAGCTCGTGGTCGAGGCCCTCGATGCGGATCGCGCCCTTGGCGGAGGCGGTGGTCACGGTGACCGTGGCGAGCTCGAAGTACTGCTCCAGTGGTCCGCGTACGGTCTCGACGGTCTGGATCCGGGACATCGGAGCGATCCGCCACTCCTGCCGGAAGGCCCCCGTGCGGACGTAGACGGCGTCGTCGGTGACCTCCCAGCGGTGGACCCGGAACCACCAGGCGGGGAGGAACGCGGTGCAGGCGAGGCCCAGGGCCGCCACGACCCCGGCCGCGAGCAGCAGCCAGGACCGGGCGGGCCCGATGAGCACGCCGAGGACGGCGAGCACCACGACCGGTACGGCGGTGGTGATCAGGAGCTGCCACCGCCACCAGGCGACGGCCCGTTCGTCCACGGCGTTCCTGGGCGGCCGGAGCCGCACCGCGCCCTCCCCCGTCACGCGGTCAGCCCCGGTCGCGCAGCGACCGGTAGGCGGTGACGAGTCCGGCGGTCGAGCTGTCGAGGTGCTCGCCGCCCTCCCCGTCGGTCAGGACCGGCTCGATCCGCTTGGCGAGGACCTTGCCGAGCTCGACGCCCCACTGGTCGAAGGAGTCGATGTTCCAGACGGCGCCCTGGACGAAGACCTTGTGCTCGTAGAGCGCGATCAGCTGGCCGAGGACGGACGGGGTGAGTTCGTCGGCGAGGATCGTGGTGGTGGGGTGGTTGCCCCGGAAGGTCTTGTGCGGGACGAGCTCCTCGGGGACGCCCTCGGCGCGTACCTCCTCGGGCGTCTTGCCGAAGGCGAGCGCCTGGGTCTGGGCGAAGAAGTTGGCCATGAGCAGGTCGTGCTGGGCGACGAGGCCGGGCAGCAGGTCGGCCACGGGCCGGGCGAAGCCGATGAAGTCGGCCGGGATCACCTTGGTGCCCTGGTGGATCAACTGGTAGTAGGCGTGCTGCCCGTTGGTGCCGGGGGTGCCCCAGACGACGGGTCCGGTCTGCCAGTCGACCGGGTTGCCCTCGCGGTCCACGGACTTGCCGTTGGACTCCATGTCGAGCTGCTGGAGGTAGGCGGTGAACTTGGACAGGTAGTGCGAGTACGGCAGGACGGCGTGCGACTGGGCGTCGAAGAAGGCGCCGTACCAGACGCCGAGGAGGCCGAGGAGCAGGGGCGCGTTCTCCTCGGGCGGGGCGGTGCGGAAGTGCTCGTCGACGAGGTGGAAGCCGTCGAGCATCTCCCGGAAGCGCTCCGGGCCGATGGCGATCATCAGGGAGAGGCCGATGGCGGAGTCGTAGGAGTAGCGGCCGCCGACCCAGTCCCAGAACTCGAACATGTTCGTGGTGTCGATGCCGAACTCCTCGACCTTCTCGGCGTTGGTCGAGAGGGCGACGAAGTGCTTGGCGACGGCCTCCTGGCCGGCGCCGAGACCGGCGAGCAGCCAGTCGCGGGCGGAGGTGGCGTTGGTGATCGTCTCGATGGTGGTGAAGGTCTTCGAGGCGACGATGAACAGCGTCTCGGCCGGGTCGAGGTCGCGGACGGCCTCGTGGAGGTCGGCGCCGTCGACGTTCGAGACGAAACGGAACGTCAGGTCCCGCTGGGTGAAGGACCGCAGGACCTCGTAGGCCATCGCCGGGCCGAGGTCGGATCCGCCGATGCCGATGTTGACGACGTTCTTGATCGGCTTGCCGGTGTGGCCGGTCCACGAGCCCGCGCGGACCGTGTCGGCGAAGGCGCCCATCTTGTCGAGGACGGCGTGCACGCCCGGGACGACGTTCTCCCCGTCGACCTCGATCACGGCCCCGCGGGGGGCGCGCAGCGCGGCGTGGAGGACCGCCCGGTCCTCGGTGGTGTTGATCTTCTCGCCGCGGAACATGGCGTCGCGGAGCTCGGCGACGCCGGTGGCGGCGGCCAGTTCGCGCAGCAGGGTCAGCGTCTCGCCGGTGACGAGGTGCTTGGAGTAGTCCAGGTAGAGGTCGCCGACCCGCAGGGTGTGGTCGGTGCCGCGCGCCGGCTCGGCGGCGAACAGCTCACGCAGATGGGTCTCGCCCAGCTGCTCACGGTGCTTGCCGAGGGCCGCCCACTCGGGCAGCCGGTTGAGCCTGGTACGGCCTTCGGTAGTCATCTCGGACATCGCCCACTTCTTCTCGTACTGCTTGTCTGCCCCGCTGCACCCCCAAACCTAATTGATCAGAGGGACGGGTGACGCGAAGGCGGGCGCGAACGCCGAAAGGGCCCCGTCCGCGAATCGAGTTCGCGGGCGGGGCCCTTTCGTCACATTGTCACACCACGCTCAGATCTCGCCGCGCAGTTTGGCGAGCGCCTCGGCGAGAATCGCCTCGCCATCGGCGTCGCTGCGCCGCTCACGCACATAGGCGAGATGGGTCTTGTACGGCTCCGTGCGCGGCGGGTCCGGCGGGTTGTCCCGGTCCTGACCTGCCGGGAAGCCGCAGCGCGGGCAGTCCCAGGTCTCCGGGATCGCCGCGTCACTGGCGAAGCTCGGCTGCGTCTCGTGCCCGTTCGAGCACCAGAACGAGATGCGGGCGCGCGGCGCTGATTCGCCTCGCTCGGCCTCGCCCATCGGCCCCGCTCCGACCCGGCTTCCCCGAATCGCGTTGCCACTTGCCACGGTCGTAACTCCCTGCGTGATGGTGCTCGAAGATGCCCCAGTCTACGTAAGGCCCAACGCGCGTCCAGTGATTGGAGTTACCCGTCCAACTTCATCAGCAGACCGAGTACGACAATGCAGGCGAACCAGAGCAGACCGACCACAACGGTGATCCGGTCCAGGTTGCGCTCGGCGACCGAGGAGCCGCCGACGGAGGACTGCATACCGCCACCGAACATGTCGGAGAGGCCGCCGCCCTTCCCCTTGTGCATCAGCACGAGCAGCATCAGCAGCGCGCTGAAGATGATCAGGGCGATCGAGAACCCCATAACCACGGCTGGACCAACTTCCTCGGACTTATACGGACGGGGGCCGGGCGCCTGCCCGACCCCCGCAAGGGTACGACGTAACTCCGCTACCGCATACTCACTGGTCGCGGAAGCGAACGATCTTGACGAACTCGTCGGCGTCCAGCGCCGCGCCGCCCACCAGAGCGCCGTCCACGTCGGGCTGCGCCATGATCGCGGCGACGTTCCCGGACTTGACCGAGCCGCCGTACTGGATGCGGACCTTGTCGGCCAGCTCCTGCGAGTACAGCTCCGCGAGACGGCCGCGGATCGCCCCGCAGACCTCCTGGGCGTCCTCGGGGGTGGCGACCTCGCCGGTGCCGATGGCCCACACCGGCTCGTACGCGATCACGATGGTCTCGGCCTGCTCGGCCGGGACGTCCTTCAGGCCGCCGTCGAGCTGGGCGAGGGTGTACTCGACCTGCTGACCGGCCTTGCGGATGTCCAGGCCCTCGCCGACGCAGAGGATCGGGGTCACGCCGTGCTTGAAGGCGGCCTTCACCTTGGCGTTGCAGACCTCGTCGTTCTCGGCGTGGTACTGGCGGCGCTCGGAGTGCCCGACGGCGACGTAGGCGCACTTCAGCTTGGACAGCATCAGGCCGGAGATCTCGCCGGTGTAGGCACCGGAGTCGTGCGCCGAGATGTCCTGGGCGCCGTACTTGATCTTCAGCTTGTCGCCGTCGACCAGGGTCTGGACGGACCGCAGGTCGGTGAAGGGGACCAGGACCGCGACCTCACAGGCGTCGTAGTCCTTGTCGGTCAGGGCGAAGGCGAGCTTCTGAACGTGGGCGATGGCCTCGAGGTGGTTGAGGTTCATCTTCCAGTTGCCCGCCATCAGCGGGGTACGCGTGGTCATAAGGTGGTTAACCCTCCAGTGCGGCGAGGCCGGGAAGCGTCTTGCCCTCGAGGTATTCGAGGCTGGCACCGCCACCGGTCGAGATGTGTCCGAATGCGTTCTCGTCGAAGCCCAGGGTGCGGACCGCCGCGGCGGAGTCACCACCGCCGACGACGCTGAAGCCCGAGGATTCGACGAGGGCCTGGGCCACGGCCCGGGTGCCCTCGGCGTAGTCGGGGTGCTCGAAGACGCCCATCGGGCCGTTCCAGAAGACGGTGGCGGCGTCGGCGAGCTTCGACGCGTACAGCTTGTTGGTCTCGGGGCCGTTGTCCAGGCCCATGAAACCGGCGGGCATGGCGTCCGCGGGCACCGTGCGGTGCTCGGTCGGGGCCTTGGTCTTGAGGTCCGGGAACTGCGCGGAGACCACGACGTCGACGGGGAGCACGAACTCCACGCCCTTGTCCTCGGCGCGCTTGAGGTACTCGAGCACCGCCGGGATCTGGTCCTCCTGGAGCAGCGAGCTGCCGACCTCGTGGCCCTGGGCCTTGAGGAAGGTGTACGCCATGCCGCCGCCGATCAGGATGCGGTCGGCACGCTCCAGGAGGTGGTCGATGACCCCGAGCTTGTCGGAGACCTTGGAGCCGCCGAGCACGACCGCGTACGGCCGCTGGACGTCCTCCGTGAGCTTCTTCAGGACGCCCACCTCGGTGGCGATGAGGTAGCCCGCGGCGTGCGGGAGGCGCGCCGGGAGGTCGAAGACCGAGGCGTGCTTGCGGTGCACGGCGCCGAAGCCGTCGCCGACGTACACGTCGGCGAGGTCGGCCAGCCGGTCCGCGAACGCGCCGCGCTCGGCGTCGTCCTTGGACGTCTCGCCGGCGTTGAACCGCAGGTTCTCGATGACGGCGACCCGGCCGTCGGCGAGGCCCGCGACGGTCGCGGTGGCGGACTCGCCGACCGTGTCGGTCGCGAAGGCCACGTCGGCGCCGAGCAGCTCGCCGAGGCGCGCGGCGGCCGGGGCGAGGGAGAACGCCGGGTCCGGGGCGCCCTTGGGCCGGCCGAGGTGCGAGGCGACCACGACGCGGGCGCCGGCGTCGGCGAGCGCCTTGACCGTGGGGACGACGGCGCGGATGCGGCCGTCGTCGGTGATGGTGGTGCCGTCGAGCGGCACGTTGAGGTCGGCGCGGACGAACACCCGCTTGCCGGAGACGCCTTCGGCGAGAAGCTCGTCGATCGTCTTCATCTGTCACAGACTCCTTGGTACGCGGTGGAGCACACAAACAGGGCTCGCACAGCGCTGCGTTGCGCTGCCCGAGCCCTGCTCACATCGATGGCCTGCCCTGAAGTTTAGAGCTGGCCGCCGACGAAGACGGTGAGGTCGACGAGACGGTTGGAGTAGCCCCACTCGTTGTCGTACCAACCGAGGATCTTGACCGTGTTGCCTTCCTGGACCATGGTCAGGGAGGCGTCGAAGGTGCAGGACGCCGGGTCGCTGACGATGTCCGAGGAGACGATCGGGTCCTCGGTGTAGAAGAGGATGCCCTTGAGGTCGCCGCCGTCGGCCGCCTTCTTGAACGCGGCGTTGACCTCGTCCTTGGTGACCTCGCGGTCGAGGGTGACGACCAGGTCGGTGGCGGAGCCGGTCGGGACCGGGACGCGCATGGCGATGCCGTCCAGCTTGCCCTTGAGCTGCGGGAGGACCAGGGCGGTGGCCTTGGCGGCGCCCGTCGTGGTCGGGATGATGTTCTCCGCGGCGGCGCGGGCGCGGCGCAGGTCCTTGTGCGGGAAGTCCAGGATGCGCTGGTCGTTGGTGTACGCGTGGACCGTGGTCATCAGGCCCTTGACGATGCCGAAGTTCTCGTCGAGGACCTTCGCCATCGGGGCGACGCAGTTGGTGGTGCAGGACGCGTTCGAGATGACGTGGTGCTGCGCGGCGTCGTACTTGTCCTGGTTGACGCCCATGACGATGGTGATGTCCTCGTCGGTGGCCGGAGCCGAGATGAGGACCTTCTTGGCGCCGCCGGCGATGTGCTTCTCGGCGTCGGCCTTCTTCGTGAAGATGCCGGTCGACTCGATGACGATGTCGACGCCCAGGTCGCCCCAGGGGATGTCGGCCGGGTTGCGCTCGGACAGCACCTTGATGGTGTGGCCGTCGACGGTGATGGTGTCGGCGGTGTGGGTGACCTCGGCCTTGAGGCGTCCCAGGATGGTGTCGTACTTCAGCAGGTGTGCGGTGGTCGCGGTGTCACCCAGGTCGTTGACAGCCACGATCTCGATGTCGGCACCCTGCTCAAGGAGCGCGCGGAAGTAGTTCCGGCCGATGCGGCCAAAGCCGTTGATGCCTACGCGGATCGTCACGAACCGATCTCCTCGTTAGGTACGCCGGTGTTCTCGACGCCGGCGAGATTTTGTTTTTTGGGATGTCCCCGACCGCTTACGACCCTACCCCCCCAGGGGCCCGCCGGTGACATCGCGCGCAGCCGGGCGTGCCCGGAACGTGAGGGAGAACGGCCGACGGCCCGTACCTACCAACGGGTACGGGCCGCCATGGGACCTTTGTCCCCACTACTCTCCGTCAGCGGCGGAGCACCGCGAGGGCGCGGCCGACGAGGCGCGCCCGGTCGGCTTCGCCGGGCACGTGCTCCAGGCCGAAGCCGAGGAGGACGGTGTCCCGCGTGGTGACCGCGGCCTGGGAGTGGAAGAGCGCCGCGGAGCGCGTCCAGTCGGCGGCGTTGCCGGGGCTGCCGGCCGGGGCGCCCGGCACGGTCCAGGCGCCGAAGGCGGTCTCGAAGCCCTCCGCTTCGGTGGTGGACCCGATGACGAGCCGGGTGTCGTCGACGAAGGCGCCCATCTCGCCCGTACCGGGGTCGGAGACGTACGAGACGGAGAGTTCGACCTGCTTGCCGGCCCAGGCGCTCAGGTCGACGGAGGCCTGGCGCCAGCCGTTGGAGGGGCCGGTGAAGGCGTTCCAGGAGCCGGTGGTGCCGTTGGACGCGCAGCCGTCCTCGCCGACGGTGAGGTAGTGGGCGAGGAAGGGGTGGCCGCGGACGTAGTAGCCCTCGCCGCAGTCGGCCGGAGGCTCGGTGGACGTACCGCCGTTGAGGTCGGGCAGGGTCGTCCAGTCGTCCTGGCCGACGGTGTGGGCCTCGACGACGAGGTTGTCGTAGCCGGGCTCGGTGTCGTAGCTGACCTGGAAGTCGAGGCGGGGCTGCTGCGCGGCCACGACGCCGGTGAGGTCGACGGTCCTGGCGAGGCGGGCCCAGGTGTCGTCGGCGTGCTTGACTGCGGCGAACGACGCGCCCTCGGCGGGCTCGAACGGGGTCCGGATGCCCGGGTAGTCACCCGCGGCGGCGCTGCTCGCGAACTGCGGGAACTCCTTCGGCTTCAGGGTGTCCGAGGTGACCGTGTACGCGCCCGCGTTGTCGAGCGGGTTGTCGGCGGCCGCGCCGAGGCCCGCGCCGGTGCCGGCGAGGGCGCGGCTGCCGGCGAAGGCGGGCGGGGTCTTGAGGCCCGCGCGGTGGTACGCGCCGAGGTAGTACTGGGCGAAGTCGTTGGACTCGGCCCGGCCGATCTGGGTGAGCCCGCCGGACTTCTCGCCGGCGTTGACCAGCTTGCCGCCCTCGTTCAGATAGCTCCGGACGGCGAGCTGGGTGGGCCCGGAGGGCCGCTCGGCGCCGGTGTACCAGACGACGGTGCGGAAGTGGGAGAGGACGCCTAGGGCGTCCGGGGAGCCCTGGGTGGCGACGTCCCAGACGGCGGCGGAACGGCCGTTGTCGGCCAGCGCCTTGACGTACGCGGCGGCGTGCCGGGCGGCGGTGGTCCCGCCCTCGTCGGCGAGGACGAGCACGTCGCCGCGGGGGCGTTCGGCCACCTTGTAGGTGAAGGGGGCGGAGGCGGTGGCCTTGCCCTCCCTGGTGCGGGCGGCGAACCAGACCTCGACGGAGTCGCCGGGGCGGGCGCCCTCGACCTCGGCGCGGTACTCGTCGAAGTAGAGGTTGTCCTCGCCGCCGAAGGTCTCGCCGCCCTGCCAGGCGTCGAGCTCCTCGGTGCGGGTGCGGCCGCCGTTGATCCGGTACTTCAGGGTCTTGCCGCGCAGCGACTTGCGCGCGGTGACCGCGACCTCCTGCTCCCCGCCGCGGGCGTAGGAGGTGGCGAAGGCCTTCGGGGTGAAGTCGGGGGCGTCGATGCCGACCGGGGAGACGGGCCGGTCCGGGTGGACGGCGGTCTCGGCGACGGCGAGCGCGAAGGGGATGTTCTTGGCGAACTCGGCCTGGATCAGCTTCTCGTCGTCCGGGAAGGTGAAGACGGAGGCGCAGTCGGCCGCGTTCCAGGCGTCGTTCGGGTCGACCCGGGAGGCGGTGGCGCAGGTCGACATCTCCGGGGTGAACATCTGCATCCCGTTGACGTTGGCGGCGTGTCCGTCCGCTTCGCCGTTGGTGATGTACAGCTCCGAGGAGACCTGCGGCCGGTAGCCGGGCACGGCCGACTTCTGCGGGGTGCCGGCGAGGGCCTTGAGGGCCACGTCGTCGGGGGTGTCGGTGGCGACCTGCCAGCCGACGCCGTACAGCAGGAGCTGGGCGGCCGAGTGGTAGTTGATGCCGTACGCGAAGCCGATCCGCTTCTGGAACGCGTCGAGGGCCCTGGTCTCGGGCTCCGACATGGGCCCCTTGCCGCGGAAGGTCTCGTCGGCCAGGTCGGGCGACGAACCCTCGTTGTCGTAACCCCACTTGTAGGCGAAGTTGCGGTTGAGGTCGACGCCGTCGCCGGAGGTGATCCGCCCGTCGCCGTCGTTGTCGCGGAGGTTCTTGCGCCACTGCCGGTTCTCCGGGTCGGCGTGCGTGAAGTCGTAGCCGTCCGGGTTGGCGGAGAGCACGAACCACAGCTCGGTCGAGTCGACGATCCGGGTGATCCGCTCGTCCTTGCCGTAGCCGTCGAGGTAGTGGTGGAGCAGCCGCCGGGTCATCTCCGGCGTGATCCACTCGCGCGCGTGCTGGTTCGACATGTACAGCGTGGCGGGCTTGGAGCCGTCCTTGGCGCGCTGGGCGCCCTTGCTGACCTTGAGGGCGAGGATGTCCTGGCCCTTCACGGTCTTGCCGATGGAGACGACCTTGGTGATCCCGGGGTTGGCCCGGGCGGTGTCCAGGATCTCCTGCTTGAGGCCGTTCGGACCGCCGTACGGGCGGAAGACGCCGTCCCCGGCGGCGGCGACCCGCTTCTCGGCCTGGGCGGTCAGGTTGTGCTCGGCGAGCTCGACGCCCTGCCCGCGCAGCCGCCCGGCCTGCCGGCCGGTGAGGAAGAGCTCGACCGTCGCGGAGCCCTTCGCGGGCACCTGCTCGGTCAGCTCCTGCGCGTCGGCACCGGCGTCGAGGAGCAGGGGCACCTGCTCCTTGGTGACCACCGCGCGCCATACGGACAGGGCGTCGCCGCCGTCCCGGTCGTTCGGCTGCGCTCCGGCGACGGGTGCCGCCGCCACTCCCGCGATCAGCAGTGAAGCCGCGGCGAGGATCGATCTCGCTCTGCGTCTCATGAGCCCCCCTTGCTGTTGTCTGCCACGAAGGTGAACAGACGCCAGGCTCATGGGCGCCCATGGGCCTGTCAAGGGTGCCTCACCGGGTGTACGAAAAAGCTGCCGGTGCCTCAGAAAGGCACCGGCAGCGCGGAGTTCACCGTTCCGTACGGGTGATCGATCCGGTCAGCCGACGAGGCTGTCGTCGAGCTCCTCGGTCAGGTTGGACTCGGTCCCGGGGATGCCCAGGTCCTGTGCCCGCTTGTCGGCCATCGCGAGCAGCCGGCGGATCCGGCCGGCCACCGCGTCCTTCGTCAGCGGCGGGTCGGCGAGCGCGCCCAGCTCCTCCAGGGAGGCCTGCTTGTGCTCCATGCGGAGCCGGCCGGCCGCGGCCAGGTGCTCGGGCACCTCCTCCGCGAGGATCTCGAGCGCGCGCTGCACCCGGGCACCCGCGGCGACCGCCGCGCGGGCCGAACGGCGCAGGTTGGCGTCGTCGAAGTTGGCCAGGCGGTTGGCGGTGGCGCGGACCTCGCGCCGCATCCGCCGCTCCTCCCAGGCGAGCACCGACTCGTGCGCGCCGAGCCGGGTCAGCAGGGCGCCGATCGCGTCGCCGTCGCGGACGACGACCCGGTCCACCCCCCGCACCTCGCGGGCCTTCGCCCCGATCGACAGCCGGCGCGCCGCCCCGACCAGGGCGAGAGCCGCCTCGGGTCCCGGGCAGGTGACCTCCAGGGAGGAGGACCGGCCGGGCTCCGTCAGCGAGCCGTGCGCCAGGAAGGCACCCCGCCACGCCGCCTCGGCGTCACAGGTGGCACCGGAGACCACCTGCGGCGGGAGGCCCCGGATGGGGCGGCCCCGGCCGTCCACGAGACCCGTCTGGCGGGCCAGCTGGTCGCCGCCGGCCACCACCCGCACCACGAAGCGCGAGCCGCGCCGCAGCCCGCCGGGAGCCATCACGATCAGCTCGGAGCTGTGCCCGAAGATCTCCAGGATGTCCCGCTTGAGGCGGCGGGCCGCCATCGCCGTGTCCAGCTCCGCCTCGATCACGATGCGGCCGCTCACCAGGTGCAGCCCGCCCGCGAACCGCAGGATCGACGAGACCTCTGCCTTCCTGCAGCAGGTCCGGGTGACGGGAAGCCGGGAGATCTCGTCCTTCACCGCTGCCGTCATCGCCATGGGCCGATCCTTCCATGCATCCGAAAAATACGGTCGTACGCGGCGGCCAACAGCTCCGGGTCATGCTTCGCGGAGCCGTCGGGCCCGGCCACCGGCGCCAGCTCGACCGCGGCACCGAGCCGCTTGGCGGCATCGGCGAGGGACTCGCGGTCGGGCACGGCCGCCTCGTCGGCGAGCACCACGTCCAGGGCGAGTTTAGGGGCGTGTCGTCCCAAAACCTCCAAATGACGCTGCGGGGAGAAGCCCTCTGTTTCTCCGGGCTGCGGCGCGAGGTTCAGCGAGAGCACCTTCCGGGCCTTCGTCTCGACCAGGGCGTCGAGGAGTTCCGGGACCAGGAGGTGCGGGATCACGGACGAGAACCAGGAGCCCGGACCCAGCACGACCCAGTCCGCGTCGAGGACCGCGGCGACCGCCTCGGGCACGGCGGGCGGGTCGTGCGGCACGAGGTGCACGGACTGCACCTCGCCCGGGGTGAGCGCCACCGTCGCCTGCCCGGCCACGGTGTCCACGTCGTCCGGACGCGCCGGATCGTGGCCCTTGACCAGGGCCTGGAGCTCCAGGGGCACCGAGGACATGGGCAGCACCCGGCCCTGGGCGCCGAGCAGCCGCCCCACCAGGTCCAGGGCCTGGACGGGGTCGCCGAGCTGCTCCCAGAGGGCCACGATCAGCAGGTTGCCGACGGCGTGGCCGTTGATCTCGCCCTTGGACTGGAAGCGGTGCTGGATCACCCGGGCCCAGGTCTGGCCCCAGTCGTCGTCCCCGCAGAGCGCGGCGAGCGCCTTGCGCAGGTCGCCCGGCGGCAGCACGCCGAGCTCCTCCCGGAGCCGCCCGCTGGAGCCCCCGTCGTCGGCGACGGTCACGACGGCGGTGAGGTCGTCGCCGGTGATCCGGCGCAGCGCGGCGAGGGACGCCGAGAGGCCCATGCCGCCGCCCAGCGCGACGACCTTGGGCTGGGTGCCCCGCCTGCGGAGCGTACGCCGCACCGCGAGGGTGGACGTACGCCGGCGGTACGGCTTCACTCGCGCCCCATGTCCCGGTGCACGACGACGGTCTCGACCCCTTCGGCCGCCAGACGGGCGGCGAGCCGCTCGGCGGTGGCCACGGAGCGGTGCTTGCCGCCGGTGCAGCCCACGGCGACGGTGACGTACCGCTTGCCCTCGCGACGGTAGCCCGCGGCGATCAGCTGGAGCAGCTCCGTGTAGCGGTCGAGGAACTCCTTGGCGCCGGGCTGGTTGTAGACGTAGTTCGACACCTCCTCGTTGAGGCCGGTGAAGGGGCGCAGCTCGGGGACCCAGTGCGGGTTCGGCAGGAAGCGCATGTCGACGACGAGGTCGGCGTCGACCGGCAGGCCGTACTTGAAGCCGAAGGACATCACGGTGGCCCGCAGCTCGGGCTCCTCGTCGCCCGCGAACTGGGCGTCCATCTTGGCGCGCAGCTCGTGCACGTTGAGGCTGGAGGTGTCGATCACCAGGTCGGCGTCGCCGCGCAGCTCGCGCAGCAGGTCGCGCTCGGCGGCGATGCCGTCGGTGATGCGGCCGTCGCCCTGGAGCGGGTGCGGCCTGCGGACCGACTCGAAGCGCCGGACGAGGGCGTCGTCGGACGACTCCAGGAAGACGATCCGGCGGGTGACCTGCTTGGCGTCGAGGTCGGCGAGGGACTCCCTCAGGTTGTCGAAGAACTGCCGGCCGCGGACGTCCACGACGACGGCGATCCGGGCGACGTTGCCCTGGGAGCGGGCGCCGAGCTCCACCATGGTGGGGATCAGCGCGGGCGGCAGATTGTCCACGACGAACCAGCCGAGGTCCTCCAGGCACTTCGCCGCGGTGGACCGGCCGGCTCCGGACATGCCGGAGATGATCACCAGCTCGGGAATGGCCGCCTCGGCGCCGTTGTCGCCGGGGGTCTCCTTCGTGCCCGTACTCACGTGTCCTGCTCCGTCTTCTCGGTCGTGCTGGTCTTGCGGTTCGTTCCGGTCCTGCTCGTGCGCGGTCATGCCGTGCCGCCCCCGTCGTCTTCCATGATCTCTCCTGTCGCCGTGTTCACGGCGGGTGCGGCCGGAGCCGCCGCTGCGAGGGCCACGACGACCGCCTCCGCGGTCTTCCGGCCCATGCCGGGGACCTCGCAGATCTGCTCGATTGTCGCCTGCCGGAGCCGCTTCACCGAGCCGAAATGCTTGATCAACGCCTGTTTCCGGGTGTCACCGAGCCCTGCCACCGCGTCAAGGGGGCTGGTCCGGATGCGTTTCGTCCGCTTGGACCGCTGATAGCGGATGGCGAAGTCGTGAGCCGTGTCACGCACCCGCTGGAGCAGATACAGGCCCTCGCTCGACCGCGGCAGCACCACCGGGTCGTCGTCGCCCGGCAGCCACACCTCCTCCAGGCGCTTGGCCAGCCCGCACACCGCGATGTCGTCGATGCCCAGCTCGTCGAGGGCACGGCGGGCCGCGGCGACCTGCGGCTGCCCGCCGTCGACCACCACCAGCTGCGGCGGGTACGCGAAGCGCTTCGGCCGCCCGTCGTCCTCGGCCGGCACCTCCCCGCCGTCCGGCACCTCGCCGTCGCCGGCCGGCCCCCACTCCCCCGTCCGGTCCTTCTCGGCCAGGTAGCGCTTGAAGCGGCGGCTGATCACCTCGTGCATGGACCGGACGTCGTCCTGGCCCTCGAAGCCCTTGATCTGGAAGCGGCGGTACTCGCTCTTGCGGGGCAGCCCGTCCTCGAAGACCACCATCGAGGCCACCACGTCCTCGCCCTGCAGGTGCGAGACGTCGAAGCACTCGATCCGCAGCGGCGCCGACTCCAGGTCCAGGGCCTCGGCGATCTCCTCCAGGGCCCGGGAGCGCGTCGTCAGGTCGCTGGCGCGCTTCGTCTTGTGCAGCACCAGCGCCTGCTGGGCATTGCGCGCCACCGTCTCCATCAGGTCCTTCTTGTCGCCGCGCTGCGGGATCCGCAGCGAGACGTTGGACCCGCGGCGGCCCGACAGCCACGCGGTCACCGCCGCCGCGTCCTCGGGCAGCGCCGGGACCAGGACCTCCTTGGGGACCGCCTCGCCGCTCTCCTCGCCGTACAGCTGCTGGAGCGCGTGCTCCACGAGCCCCGCCGTGTCGACGGCCTCGACCTTGTCGGTGACCCAGCCGCGCTGGCCGCGGACGCGCCCGCCGCGGACGTGGAAGATCTGGACGGCGGCCTCCAGCTCGTCCTCCGCCAGGGCGATCAGGTCGGCGTCCGTGGCGTCGGCGAGGACGACGGCACTCTTCTCCATGGCCCGGCGCAGCGCCTCTATGTCGTCCCGCAGCCGCGCGGCCTTCTCGTACTCCATGTCCTCGGCCGCGATCGTCATCTGCTTCTCGAGTCTGCGGATGTACGTGCCGGTCCGACCGGCCATGAAGTCGCAGAAATCCTCGGCCAGTTCACGGTGCTCCTCGGGCGACACCCGCCCGACGCAGGGCGCCGCGCACTTCCCGATGTACCCCAGCAGACACGGCCGCCCCGCCGACGCGGCGTTCCGGAACACCCCGGCCGAGCACGTGCGGACCGGAAACACCCGCAGCATCAGGTCGACCGTCTCGCGGATCGCCCACGCGTGCCCGTACGGCCCGAAGTACCGCACGCCCTTCTTCTTCTGGCCGCGCATCACCTGGACCCGCGGGAACTCCTCGTTCAGCGTCACCGCGAGGTACGGGTAGCTCTTGTCGTCCCGGTACTTCACGTTGAACCGCGGGTCGAACTCCTTGATCCAGGTGTACTCCAGCTGGAGCGCCTCGACCTCGGTCGACACCACCGTCCACTCCACGGACGCGGCGGTCGTCACCATCGTCGCCGTCCGCGGGTGCAGGCTCGTCAGCGGCTGGAAGTAGTTCGCCAACCTCTGCCGCAACGACTTCGCCTTGCCCACGTAGATCACCCTGCGGTGCTCGTCGCGGAACTTGTAGACCCCCGGCTCGTCGGGGATCTCACCCGGCTTGGGGCGATAGCTGGAGGGGTCTGCCATACCCCCCACCCTACTGTCGCCCACCGACACTCCGGCCGGGCGCGCTCGTTGGCGAAGCATGGCGAATCATGGTGCGGAAACGGCTCGGGGACGGCTCGCGGACCGGGTGTGCGTGATCACGGGCGCGGCGAGCGGTATCGGGCGGGCGACGGCAGAGCGGTTCCTCCGCGAAGGGGCCCGCGTCGTGGCCGCCGACCGCGACGCGGAACGCCTCGCCACACTGGCGGGAGTCGTCCCGGTGACCGGCGACGTCTCCCGCCCCGACGACGCCCGGCGCATGATCGCCACCGCCGTCGACCGATTCGGCCGGCTCGACGTCCTCGTCGCCAACGCCGGCGTCATCCCCCTGCTCTCCGTCACGGAGGCGGAAGCGTCCGACTTCGACGCGGTCATGGCCGTCGACGGCCGCGGCATGTTCCTCACCTGCAAATACGCGATCGAGGCCATGCTCGTCTCCGGCGGCGGCGCCATCGTCTGCACCTCGTCCATCTCCGGCGTGGCCGGGCAGGCCCGGCAGGCCGTCTACGGCCCCGCGAAGTTCGTCGCCTCCGGGCTGACCAAACACCTCGCCGTGGAATGGGCCGAGCACGGGATCCGCGTGAACGCCGTCGCCCCGGGCACCATCGAGACCGAACGCGTCGCCGCCGCGCGCCACGAGCCCGGCGGGCCCGAGTACCTCGCCGACGTCGTCCGCGGGCACCCCATGGCCCGCTTCGGCACCCCCGACGAGGTCGCCTCCGCCATCCTCTTCCTCGCCTCCGACGAAGCCTCCTTCATCACCGGCGCCATCCTCCCCGTAGACGGCGGCTACCTGGCCCGCTGACCCCACACCACCCGACGTACCGGTCCCGCACCGGGCGGCCCCCCTGCGGCCCCACACCGTCCACACCTCCGGCCGAACCACGCTGCGCGAGCCTCCACCGAACCCGCACCAAGCGGGCCTCCGGTGCGCCCCGCGTGAGCCTCCGGGTGGGCCCCGCGCCACGCGGGCAGGCAGCGCTACCGACCCCGCGTGGGCTCGCCCATGCCACACCCACCTGCCCCACGGGCCGCGCCCGCACCTCGCGCGACCTGCACCCGCCACCGTGTGGCCCGCGCCCCCTGCTCACCCCGCCCCGCCCACCGCCGTGGAGCCGCGCCCGCTACCGCCCGCCCCTGTGCGGGCTGCGCCCGCCGCCCGCTCGCCGTCGCCCACCGCCCGTGTGGGCAATCGTCCCTCCCCCAGACTTCGTCCGGGGGACCCCCAGGGCGGGACGGGTGGGCACACGGGACGGCGCCCTCGGCGGCGCCTCCGCCCCTTGTGCCTTGACCCGCACCCATTGCTCGGCGCGCATCCGGTGCGGGTTCAGGCGCGGAAGCCTAGGCCCGGCAAGGGGCGCCGTCCGTTGTGCCCACCCGTCCCGCCCCTGGCGGACGATTGCCCACAACGGGCGGGGCGTCGTCCGTTGTGCCCACCCGTTCCGCCCTGGGGGTCCCCCCGGACGAAGTCTGGGGGAGGAACGCCTGCCCACAACGGGCGGGGGTGCAGTTCCTGGACCGCCCCTTGGGGAACGCCTGCCCGCAACGGGTGGAGGTACGCCCACGACGCCGCGGGCTCGGTGGTCAGCCGTTGCGGTGGAGGAGGAGGCGTTGGAGTTCGCGCGCGGCTCTCGGGGGCGCCACGTCGCTGCGGTGTGCGAGGGCGATCGTCCGCCGTAGCCCCGGCCGGGCGAGCGCGGTCACGCGTAGGTCCCGCCCCGCACGCGCCGCCACCATCGCGGGGACGACGGCGAGGCCGAGCCCGGCCCGTACGAAGCCGAGGACCGCGTCCAGCTCGCCGCCCTCCACGGTGAAGGTGGGCTCGAAGCCCGCGGCCCGGCAGGCCCCGACGGTGAGTTCCCGCAGGTCGTAGCCGTGGCGGAACATGACGAGGGGCTGGTTGCGCAGGTCGGTGATCCGCACGGGCCGGCGCGGCGGCGGGGCCGAGGCGGCGGAGACCACGACCAGGTCCTCGTGGAGCAGCTCGACGGTGGTGAGGGCCGGTGAGGGGGTGGGCAGCGGCAGCACGACGAGCGCGAGGTCGAGCGCCCCGCGCGCCAGCTCCCGTACGAGGTCGTGGGAGCCGCCCTCCTCGATGAGCAGCTCGATCCCCGGGTGCAGGTCGTGGAAGGTCCGCAGGACGTCCGGGAGGAGCCCCGTGCACAGGCTCGGCGTCGCGCCGAGCCGCACCCGGCCCCGCTTCAGCTGGGCCAGCTCCTGTACTTCGAGGCGGGCGGTCTCCGTGTCGGCGAGGATGCGGCGGGCGAGCGGCAGGAGCGCCTCGCCCGCGTCGGTGAGGGTGATGTTCCCCCGGGCCCGGCTGAACAGCTCCGCGCCCAACTCCTGTTCCAGCGCCTTGATCTGCTGGGAGAGGGAGGGCTGCGAGACGTGGACGCGCTCGGCGGCCCGGGTGAAGTGCCGGGTCTCGGCGACGGCGACGAAGTAGAGGAGCTGCTGGAACTGCATGTGCCCAGCGTAGGCGATGTGGATAGGCGCGGCCTATCGAGATCAGCCGGACCATGTCTTGGACCTCTCGGGCCCTTCGGCCCTAGCGTCGTGGGCATGGCTCTGGCACCCACGAGGGACCGGACGACGGGCCGCCCGCCGTCCCCCGCCCCGTCACGCGGATTCTGGTCATCGACCCTCGGCAAGAAGACGGTCATGGCCGTCAGCGGGCTGATCATGCTCGGCTATCTCGTCGCGCACGTCGCCGGCAATCTGAAGGTCTTCTTCGGCCCCGAGGAGTTCAACGCCTACGGCCACTGGCTGCGGGTCATGGGCGCACCCGTCCTCCACCACGCGTGGGCCCTCTGGATCGTCCGGATCGTGCTCGTCGCCGCCGTCGTGGCCCACGCCGTCTCCGCGTACCAGCTCAGTCGGCGCGACCTGAAGGCCCGCCCCACGGCGTACGTCCACCGCCGCAAGCGCGCCTCGTACGCCACCCGCACCATGCGCTGGGGCGGGATCGTCCTCGCCCTCTTCATCGTCTGGCACATCCTCGACCTGACCACCGGCACCGTCCACGCCGGCGGCTTCGAGGAGGGCAAGCCCTACCAGAACGTCGTCGACACCTTCTCCACCTGGTACGGCAACGTCGTCTACATCGTCGCCATGCTCGCCGTCGGCCTGCACGTCCGCCACGGCTTCTGGAGCGCCGCCCAGACCCTCGGCGTCGGCAACGCCCGCCGCGAGCGCCTGCTGCGGGCCCTCGCCGACGGCCTCGCCTTCGTGCTGACCGCCGGCTTCGTCTCCGTACCCGTCGCCGTCATGACCGGAGTGGTGAGCTGACATGACCTTCCTCGACTACACGACCGGCGAACCGGTCGTCGACACGGCCGCCCCCGCCGGTCCCGTCGCCGAACGCTGGGACACCCGCCGCTTCCAGGCGAAGCTGGTCAACCCCGCCAACCGCCGCAAGCACCGGATCATCGTCGTCGGCACCGGCCTCGCCGGCGGTTCCGCCGGCGCCACCCTGGCCGAACAGGGCTACCAGGTGGTCCAGTTCTGCTTCCAGGACTCCCCGCGCCGGGCCCACTCCATCGCCGCCCAGGGCGGCATCAACGCCGCCAAGAACTACCGCAACGACGGCGACTCCATCCACCGGCTCTTCTACGACACCGTCAAGGGCGGCGACTTCCGCGCCCGCGAGTCCAACGTCCACCGCCTCGCCCAGATCTCCGTCGAGATCATCGACCAGTGCGTCGCCCAGGGAGTGCCCTTCGCCCGCGAGTACGGCGGACTCCTCGACACCCGCTCCTTCGGCGGCGTCCAGGTCTCCCGCACCTTCTACGCCCGCGGCCAGACCGGCCAGCAGCTGCTGCTGGGCGCCTACCAGGCGCTGTCCCGGCAGATCGCCGCCGGAAACGTCGAGATGCACGCCCGTACGGAGATGCTCGACCTGGTCGTGGTCGACGGGCGGGCCCGCGGCATCGTCGCCCGCGACCTGGTCACGGGGGAGATCTCCACCCACTACGCGGACGCGGTGGTCCTCGCCAGCGGCGGCTACGGCAACGTCTTCTACCTGTCGACGAACGCGATGAACTCCAACGCCACCGCCGTCTGGCGCGCCCACCGGCGCGGCGCGTACTTCGCCAACCCCTGCTTCACCCAGATCCACCCCACCTGCATCCCGCGCACCGGCGACCACCAGTCCAAGCTGACGCTGATGAGCGAGTCGCTGCGCAACGACGGCCGCATCTGGGTCCCCAAGGCCAAGGGCGACACCCGCCCCGCCGCCGACATCCCCGAGGACGAGCGCGACTACTACCTGGAGCGGATCTACCCCTCCTTCGGCAACCTCGTCCCCCGTGACATCGCCTCCCGCGCCGCGAAGAACGTCTGCGACGAGGGCAGGGGGGTGGGCCCCGGCGGCCAGGGCGTCTACCTGGACTTCGCCGACGCCGTCCGGCGCATGGGCCGGGGAGCGGTCGAGGAGAAGTACGGCAACCTCTTCGACATGTACGAGCGGATCACCGCCGAGAACCCGTACGAGGTCCCCATGCGGATCTATCCGGCCGTGCACTACACGATGGGCGGACTCTGGGTCGACTACGACCTGCAGACGACCGTGCCCGGTCTCTTCGCCGTCGGCGAGGCCAACTTCTCCGACCACGGGGCCAACCGGCTCGGCGCCTCCGCCCTCATGCAGGGCCTCGCCGACGGCTACTTCGTCCTCCCGGCGACCATCAACGACTACCTCGCCCGCCACCCCCACGCCGAGCCCGTCACCGACGACCACCCGGCCGTACGGGAGGTGCTCGCCGAGACCGAGGACCGGCTGAACCTCCTCCTCGCCGTCGACGGAGACCGCACGCCCGACTCCTTCCACCGCGAACTCGGCGAACTCATGTGGGAGTTCTGCGGCATGGCCCGCACCGAGGCGGGGCTGCGCACCGCCCTCGACCGGATCCCGAAGATCCGGGAGGAGTTCTGGAGCCGGATCAAGGTCCCCGGCACGGGGCAGGAGTTCAACCAGTCCCTGGAGAAGGCCAACAGGATCGTCGACTACCTGGAGCTCGCCGAGCTCATGTGCCTCGACGCGCTCCACCGGGCCGAGTCCTGCGGCGGTCACTTCCGCGAGGAGTCCCAGACCCCCGACGGCGAAGCCGCCCGCGACGACGAGGAGTTCGCCTATGTGGCGGCCTGGGAGTTCGGCGGCGCCGGCGCTCCCGTCCTCCACAAGGAAGACCTCGCGTTCGAGTACGTCCACCCCACCCAGCGGAGCTACGCATGAGGCTCAACCTGCGCGTCTGGCGCCAGAAGAACGGCGGCGCCGAGGGCGCCATGGCCACCTACGAGGTGGACGGGATCTCCGCCGACATGTCCTTCCTGGAGATGCTCGACACCCTCAACGAGGACCTCATCCTGCGCGGTGAGGACCCCGTGGCCTTCGACCACGACTGCCGCGAGGGCATCTGCGGGGCGTGCAGCCTCGTCATCAACGGGGACGCCCACGGCCCCGAGCGCACCACCACCTGCCAGCTCCACATGCGCTCCTTCCGCGACGGCGACACGATCGACGTCGAGCCCTGGCGCGCGTCCGCCTTCCCCGTGGTCAAGGACCTCGTCGTCGACCGCGGCGCGTTCGACCGTGTGATCCAGGCCGGCGGCTTCATCACCGCCCCCACCGGGGCCGCCCCCGAGGCGCACGCCACTCCCGTCCCCAAGGCCGACGCGGACTCCGCCTTCGAGCACGCCGAGTGCATCGGCTGCGGCGCCTGCGTGGCGGCCTGTCCCAACGGCTCGGCCATGCTCTTCACCTCGGCGAAGATCAACCACCTCAACGTCCTGCCGCAGGGCTCGCCCGAGCGCGAGACCCGCGTCCTCGACATGGTCGCCCAGATGGACGCCGAGGGCTTCGGCGGCTGCACGCTGACGGGGGAGTGCGCGACGGCGTGCCCGAAGGGGATTCCCCTGCCGTCGATCGCGGCGATGAACAGGGAGTGGCTGCGGGCGCGGCGGAAGGCCCCTCGGGGCTGAGGCCGTTTCAGGACAGTCTGGCCGCGTGGGCCGGCCCACACCGCGCACCCCGGAACCGAAGATCGTTCACAAAATGATCATCTTCTCCGTAAGATCTTCGCTCCGGGGTGCTCCTGTTCCGCATGGCAGCAAGATCAACTCCGTTCAAACCTGTACTTACCGTGGCATGTTGTCCACTTCGCGGCCAACCGGTCGTACGGGATTTCCGCCGCGCCGACACCCCCGGGTACTGATGAGGACCGCCGGGGGGTACATGACCAGTCCCCCCGGTCGCGCAGACCATTTGGGGGTTTCATGTCCAGCATCACCCGCCGCCGGGCCCTCGGCGTCGCGGCCGGCGCGGCAGGCGCCGCCGCGGGCCTCGCCCTGGCCGGCCACGCCGCCGCCGCACCCCGGGCCGCCGCTCCCGCGGCCGGCCCCGACCCGGCCTCCTTCGACGAGGTCTACCAGGGCCGCCGCATCCAGGGCGGCCCCTCGCACAGCGGCGGCCACCACGGAGGACACCACGGAGGCGGCTACTCCGTGACGATCGACGGTCGGGAACTGCACGTCATGCGGAACGCCGACGGCACCTGGATCAGCGTGATCAACCACTACGAGCCCGTCGCCACGCCCAAGGCGCTGGCCCGCGCGGCCGTCCGGGAACTCCAGGGCGCCCCGCTCGTACCCCTCACCCTCACCTGATCCGATCCAGGAGCGGCACCGGCATGACCGTACGCAAGAACCAGGCCACCCTCACCGCCGACGAGAAGCGGCGCTTCGTCGACGCGCTCCTGGAGCTGAAGCGCTCCGGGCGGTACGACACCTTCGTCACCACGCACAACGCCTTCATCATGAGCGACACCGACAGCGGCGACCGGGTCGGCCACCGGTCGCCCTCGTTCCTGCCCTGGCACCGGCGCTTCCTCATACAGTTCGAGGAGGCGCTGCGGTCCGTCGACCCGGCCGTCACCCTCCCCTACTGGGACTGGACGGCCGACCGCACCTCCCGCTCGTCCCTCTGGGCGCCCGACTTCCTCGGCGGCACCGGGCGGGCCCGCGACGGCCGCGTGACGGACGGCCCCTTCGCCCGCTCCGGCAACGGCTGGACGATCAACGTCCGGGTGGACGGGCGCGACTTCCTCCGGCGCGACCTCGGCGCGGGCGGCCGCCAGCTGCCCACCCGCGCCGAAGTGGACTCCGTCCTCGCCATGGAGACCTATGACACGGCGCCCTGGAACAGCTCGTCGGACGGGTTCCGCAACCACCTGGAGGGGTGGCGCGGAGTGAACCTCCACAACCGCGTCCACGTCTGGGTCGGCGGCCAGATGGGCACCGGGGTCTCGCCCAACGACCCGGTGTTCTGGCTGCACCACGCGTTCGTCGACAAGCTGTGGGCCGACTGGCAGGCCCGCCACCCCCGGTCGACGTACCTCCCGGCCGCCGGCACCCCGAACGTCGTCGACCTCGGCGACACCATGCGCCCGTGGAACGACGTGACCCCGGCGGACATGCTGGACCACACCCGCCACTACACCTTCGACACGGCCGCCTGATCCCGTAGCAGGGGTCTCACGACCGTCCGTCGAACCCCAGGGCACGGGCCAGATACGGCGCGGTGCGGCTGCCCGCCGCCCGCGCCACCCGGTCCGGGGGACCCGCCGCCACCACCAGGCCGCCCTCGTCGCCGCCGCCGGGGCCGAGGTCGACGACCCAGTCCGCGGTGGCGACGACGTCCATGTCGTGCTCGACGACGATCACCGAGTGGCCGGCGTCCACGAGGCCGTGGAGCTGGCGCATCAGGACCTCGACGTCGGCCGGGTGCAGTCCGGTCGTCGGCTCGTCGAGGACGTACAGGGTGGGGGAGCGGTGCGGCCGCTGGAGCTCGGAGGCCAGCTTGATGCGCTGGGCCTCGCCGCCGGACAGCTCGGTGGCCGGCTGCCCCAGCCGTAGATAGCCGAGGCCGACGTCGAGCAGCGTCGTCAGGCTCCGGGCGGCCGCGGGCGTGTCCGCGAAGAACGCGGCGGCCGACTCGACGGTCAGATCGAGGACTTCGGCGATCGACAGCCCGCGCAGCCGCACCTGGAGGGTCTCCGGGTTGTAGCGGGCGCCGCGGCAGTCCGGGCAGGGCGCGTACGTGCTCGGCAGGAAGAGGAGCTCCACCGAGACGAAACCCTCGCCCTGGCAGGTCTCGCAGCGCCCTCCGGACACGTTGAAGGAGAACCGCCCCGCCTTGTAGCCGCGGGCCTTCGCCTCCTCCGTCTCCGTGAACAGCTTCCGCACCACGTCGAACAGGCCCGTGTACGTGGCCAGGTTCGAGCGCGGAGTGCGGCCGATCGGCCGCTGGTCCACCGTCACGAGCCGGCCCGCGCCGGAGACCTCCTCGGCCAGCGCGCCGACCAGGGTCGACTTGCCGGACCCCGAGACCCCGGTGACGGCCGTCAGGACGCCGACGGGGAAGGCCGCGTCCACCGCCCGGAGGTTGTGCCGGGTGACCGGACCGGTCCGCAGCCAGCCGGCGGGGGAGCGGACCTCCCGCGCGGGCGCGGGCGCCCGGTCGAAGAGGAACCGCCGGGTCGCGGACGCCTCGACGCCCGCGAGCCCGCTCGGCGGACCGCTGTGCAGCACCCGCCCGCCGTGCACTCCGGCACGCGGTCCGACGTCCACGAGCCAGTCGGCGTGCCGTACGACGTCGAGGTGGTGCTCGACGACGAAGACGGAGTTGCCGGCCGCCTTGAGCCGGTCGAGCACCACGAGCAGCGCCTCCGTGTCGGCGGGGTGCAGACCGGCGGACGGCTCGTCGAGCACGTACACCACGCCGAAGAGCCCGGAGCGGAGCTGGGTGGCGAGCCGCAGCCGCTGGAGCTCCCCGCTCGACAGGGTGGGGGTGGCCCGGTCCAGGCTGAGGTAGCCGAGGCCGAGTTCGGTGACGGTGGCCATCCGGGCGACGAGGTCGCCCGTGAGCACCCGCGCGGTCTCCCCGTCGTCCACCGCCGAGCCGACGGTCGTGCCGTCCGTCGTGCCGTCCGCTTCCTTCGCCGCCGCCGCCGACAGCAGCGCGGCCAGGGCCGTCAGCGGCAGCGCCGCGAGCTCCGCGATGCTCCGGCCCCCGAAGGTGACCGCGAGCGCCTCCGGCCGCAGCCGCCCGCCGCCGCACACCGGGCAGGGCGCGCTGGTCAGGAACCTCTCGGCCTTCGCCCGCAGGGTCGGGCTCTTCGAGTCGGAGAAGGTCCGCATGACATAGCGGCGGGCACTCATGTACGTGCCCTGGTAGGGCCGTTGGATCCGACCCGCCTCCCGCACCGGATGCACCGTGACGACCGGCTGCTCCTCCGTGAAGAGGATCCATTCCCGGTCCTTCGCGTCGAGCTCCCGCCACGGCCGGTCCACGTCGTGGCCGAGCGCGTCGAGCACGTCCCGCAGGTTCTTCCCCTGCCAGGCACCCGGCCACGCCGCGACGGCCCCCTCGCGGATCGACAGCTCCGGGTCGGGGACGAGGAGTTCCTCGCTGGTCTCGTGGATCAGCCCCAGGCCGTGACACGAAGGGCACGCGCCCGCCGCCGTGTTGGGGGAGAAGGCGTCCGAGTCGAGCCGCTCCGCGCCCTCCGGGTAGCGCCCGGCCCGGGAGAACAGCATCCGCAGGGAGTTCGACAAGGTGGTCACCGTACCGACCGAGGAGCGGGCGTTCGGCGAGGACCGCCGCTGCTCCAGCGAGACCGCCGGCGGCAGCCCGGTGATCTCGCCGACCGCGGGCGCCCCCACCTGGTGGATCAACCGTCGCGCGTACGGCGCCACCGACTCGAAGTAGCGCCGCTGCGCCTCCGCGTAGATCGTGCCGAAGGCCAGGGAGGACTTGCCGGAGCCGGACACGCCGGTGAACGCCACGAGCGCGTCCCGCGGGATGTCGACGTCCACCCCGGCGAGGTTGTGCTCACGGGCACCGCGGACGCGGACGTACGGATCGTGGGGGTTGTCGTGCATGGTCCGATTTTAGCCACTGGTGACCGTTTGCCCTGGTGGGTGGGGGCGCGGCGTCACGCTCGCGGCGTCAGGCCGACGGCACGGGCGAGCCCCCGGTACGACGCGCCCAGGGCCGCCCGGTCGTAGGTGCTGGTGGTGACCAGCACCTCCTGCGCCCCGGTCTCCGCCACGGCCTCCGCGAGGGCCGCGGCCACCTGCTCCTCCGTGCCGTGCACATGGCCGCGCAGCCCCGCCTCGTAGAAGCCGCGCTGCTTCTCCGTCATGGACAGGGCCTCGATCCGCTCGGGCGCGTCGAGCGGCGGGAAGACGCCACGGGTGCGCGAGTACGCCATGGACCAGGCCTCGGGCACGAGCAGCCGCCGGGCCTCCGCCTCCGTCGCCGCCACCGCGACCGTGCCGGCCACGACGACGTACGGCTCGGCGGCCCACGGGGAAGGCCGGAAGCCGGAGCGGTAGGCGTCCACGGCGGCGAGCAGCCGCTCCCGGTTCCGCAGGTCCCCGATGACCAGCGGCAGGCCCGAGGACGCGGCGATGGACGCGCCCTCGCCCGTCGCCAGGACGAACGGCGGCACCCGCAGCCCCTCCGCCGGCCGGGCGTGCACCTGCGGGTGCGCCGCCTGCTCGCCGGTGAACCAGCCGAGCAGCTCCGCGAGCTGCTCGCCGAACCGGTCGACCTCGTCCTTGTCCCGCCCGAGGGCCCGCCGTACACCGTCCGTGAAGCCCACCGAACGTCCGACGCCCATGTCGATCCGGCCCGGGAACAGCGACTCCAGGACGCCGAACTGCTCGGCCACGACCAGCGGCCGGTGGTTCGGGAGCATCACCCCACCGGTGCCCACCCGGACGGCGGACGTGGCGGCCGCCACCGCGGCGGCCAGCACCGTCGGCGCCGAACCGGCGACCCCGGGCACGCCGTGGTGCTCCGACACCCAGAACCGGTGGTAGCCGAGGGCCTCCACCTCCCGGGCGAGGTCCACGGTGGCGCGCAGCGCCCGAGGGGCGTCCTCGCCCTCCCGGGTGCGGGAGCGGTCGAGGACGGAGAAGCGGATGCCGTCGGGGAAGGTGCTCACGCAGGGTGAACCGCGTGGGGCCGGGAGAGATTCCCGGGCGCCGCCGCAGAAGTTCTGACGGATCATCAAATGATGCTGTATCAGTTATTGACGGTTCATGGGTTCGCTCACAGAATGCGGTCACCCGACGGAGGGATCGCCCGTGCCTCGACCGTTGCGCGTCATCGCCGCCGCGTTCACCCTGCTCCTTGTCACCGCCTGCAACTCCGCGTCCAGCGGAGGAAGTACGCCCTCATCCGTACGCGGAGTCACCGCCGACACGATCAAGGTCGGCGGCATCGTCTCCATGACGACCGCCAGCGGCTACTCCAAGAAGGACACCGATCTCGGCGCCCGGGCCCGCTACGACCGGGCCAACGCCGAGGGCGGCGTCAACGGGAGGAAGATCCGGTACCTGGGGGCCGAGGACGACGGCCAGGACCCGGCCAGGAACCTGGCGGCGGCCCGCAAGCTCGTCCAGCAGGACGAGGTCTTCGCGGTCGCGCCCATGAGCTCGGTCACCTTCGCCGGCGCGGACTTCCTCGACGGCCGGAAGGTCCCGACCGTGGGCTGGGGGACACTCCCCTCGTTCTGTGGGCCCGCGCACATCTACGGCTTCAACGGCTGCCTCGTCCCGACCCCCGGCGGCACGCTCAACCAGACCTGGCCCGAGAGCCTCGCGGCCGTCCTCGGCGGCGCGCGCGGAAAGTCGGTTGCGCTGATCGCCGGCGACAACGACGCCGGCAAGTTCGGCATCCGCACTTTCACCCAGGGCTTCAAGGCGGCCGGCTTCCAGGTCCCGTACGCCAAGGCCGTGGTCCCGGCGACCTCGATGCCCAGCGACTGGTCCGCGTACACCAAGGAGATCCTCCGCTCCGGCCCCGGCGGCGGCGCGCCCGACGCCGTGGTCTCCGTCATGCAGACGCCGTACAACATCGGCCTGTTCACCGCGCTCAAGCGGTCCGGCTACAAGGGGCTCATCACCGACCCGACGGACTACGACCCGGGGCTGCTCGCCAAGGACGCCACGAAACAGGCCCTCGACGGGGTGCACGTGCTCCTGCAGTTCCAGCCCTTCGAGTCGGACAGCCCCGCGATGCGGCAGTTCAAGGACGACATCAGGAAGGCCGCCGGCGGCAAGGACGTACCCCTGAACATGCACATGATGACGGGGTACATGAGCGCCGACCTCTTCCTCTCGATCGCCCGGAAGGCGGGCAAGGACCTCACCGCGGAGTCCTTCCAGAAGGCCGCCGACGGCTTCTCCGACAGCGGCACGCTCGTGGGCGACCGCGCCGAGCCCAAGGGGAAGAAGGAGAGCTTCGGCTGCGGGGCGCTCGTCCGGCTGGAGAAGGGGCGGTACGAGGTGGCGGTGCCCTTCACGTGCTACCCGCCGATCCCCTTCGGCTGAGGGGCGCGTCAGGTGGGTGACCTGCTGGGCTTCGTCCTGAGCGGACTGGTCTCCGGCGCGCTGTACGCGCTGCTCGCGACCGGCCTCGTGCTGTCGTACTCCGCCTCCGGGGTGTTCAACTTCGCGCACGGCTCCACCGCCTACCTGTGCGCGCTGGCGTTCTACGAGCTCCACTCCGGTCTCGGCTGGCCGGCCGTGCCCACCGCGCTGCTGCTGGTGTGCGTGGTGGCGCCCGGTCTCGGTGGAGTCCTGGACCGGCTCATGTTCAGAAAGCTGGCCGGGGTCGGGCAGACGGCGCAGATCGTGGCCACGATCGGCCTGCTGGTCGCGCTGCCGGCGGCCGGACGGTGGACGGTCGAACTCCTGGAGCGGGCCGGCGCCCCCGTCCTGCCCGCCGAGAACCAGTTCGGACTGCCGGGCGTCGGGCCGAGCCCCGCCGTGTCCTGGCAGCCGATCGACGGCGTGGGCGTCGACTCCGACCAGCTGATCACCTGGATCACCACGGCCCTCGTGGCCGCCGGCCTGTGGGTGCTCATGCGGCACACCCGGCTCGGCCTGCGGCTGCGCGCGGCGGTCGACGACCGCACGCTGACCGAGCTGCGGGGCATCAGCGCGGACCGGCTGTCCTCGATCGCGTGGATGCTGTCCTCCGGTCTCGCGGGCCTCGCCGGCGTCCTCGCGACCCCGCTCCTCGGCCTTTCCGCGCACGACTACACGCTGTTCCTGTTCGTCTCGGCCACTGCGGCGGTCCTCGGGCGTTTCGTCTCGGTGCCGCTCGCCTTCGCGGGCGGCCTCGGGCTCGGCGTCCTCCAGAACCTGGTGGCGGGGTACGCGTCGTTCACCGACGACATCACCGGCCTCCGCACGGCCGTGCCGTTCCTCATCCTCTTCGCCGGGCTCGTCGTCCTGGTGCGGCGGCAGCGCGCGGCGGGCACGGCGGCCGCGGACCCACCCCCGGTCGACTACCTCGCGGGGAAGGGGTGGGGCCGCCGCTGGGGCGCCTGGGTCGTCGCCGGCGTGCTGCTCGGCACGGCGTTCTACACCGTCACCACCCCCTTCTGGAGCGGGATCCTGGCCCAAGGGCTCGCGATCGGGATCGTGTTCATGTCCTTCACGGTCGTCACCGGCCTCGGCGCGATGGTGTCCCTGGCCCAGGCCACGTTCGTCACCGCCGCCGCCCTCGTCGCGGGGCTGCTGATGAGCCACGGCTGGCCCTTCGTGGCCGCCGCGGCGGCCGGCACGGCGGTGGCGGCGCTGCTCGGCGCGGTCGTCGCGCTGCCCGCCCTGCGGCTCGGCGGCCGATCACTGGCCCTGGCCACGCTCGCGCTCGCCTTCCTGGCGGACCAGGTGCTCTTCCAACTCGGCCGGCTGCGCAACGGCGACACCGGATGGGAGATACCCCGGCCGGTGGCCGGCCCCGTGGACCTGGCCGACGACCGGGCGATGGGGCTCGCCCTCCTGCTGCTCAGCGCGGTGCTCGTCGCGCTGCTGACCCGGTTGCGCGGCTCCCGCTGGGGCCGGGCCATGCTCGCGGTCCGCTCCGCCCCCGAGGCCGCCGCGGCGTCGGGGGTGTCGGTGGTGCGCACCAAGCTCCTCCTGTTCACCGTGTCCGCGGGCCTCGCGGGCCTCGGAGGAGTGCTCTACGCCTCGTACAACACCCGCATCACGGCCACGGACTTCACCGCGATGACCGGTCTGGTGTGGCTGGCGGTGGTGGTCGCCGCCGGCGTGCGCAGGCCGCAGTTCGCGGTGGTGGCGGGGCTGGTCTTCGCCGTGGTCCCGCACCTGATGACGACGTACGTGACGGAGTCCGCGCACCTCCCGGTGATCCTCTTCGGCCTGGCGGGGCTCGCGCTGGCGAACGACCCGGACGGGTACTGCGCCGCGCTGCCGTCCAGACGCGCGGCCCGCCGCGCCGCGAAGGCGGCGGGCCACCGCCCGGCCGCGCCGCCCCGCGCACGTACGCCCGAGGCGTACGCCGCCGGCCCCGGGAGCACCGACCCGGGAGAGGGCGGCGACCCCGCCGAGACGCCGAGTGCGCTCCGGCTGAGCGGCGTGCGCGCCGGGTACGGCGGCGCACCCGTGCTGCACGGCGTCGATCTCGCGGTGCGCCCCGGCGAGGTGCTGGTGCTGCTCGGGCCCAACGGGGCCGGGAAGTCCACCCTCTGCCGGGTGGCGGCGGGACTGCTCCGGCCGACCGGCGGCGTCGTACGGGTCGGGGGCGAGGACGCCACCCGCGACGCGGCCGTCGCCCGGGCCCGCCGCGGGGTGCGGCTTGCCCCCGAAGGCCGGGGCGTGTTCGCCGGCCTCTCGATCGAGGAGAACCTGGCCCTGCAGCTGACGGAGGCCGAGGACCGGGACGCCGTGTTCGCGCGCTTCCCCGCGCTCGCCGCCCGCCGCACCGTCGCCGCCGGGTCCCTGTCCGGCGGCGAGCAGCAGCTCCTCGCCCTCGCCCCGCTCCTCCAGCGGCCACCGGCCGTCCTCGTCGCCGACGAGCCGTCCCTCGGTCTCGCGCCGCGCGTCGTCGACGAGGTCTTCCACCTCCTGACCGAACTCCGCGCCCACGGCACCGCGCTCGTCCTCGTCGAGGAGAAGGCCGCCGAGGCGCTCGACGTCGCCGACACCGTCGCGTACCTCGCGCAGGGAGAGATCGCCTGGTCCGGCCCGCGATCCGCAGTGGACCGCGACCGGCTCGCCGAGGCCTACCTGGGGACGGGAGCCCGCCGATGAACCACCCTCTGCTCCACGCGAGCGGGATCGACGTCCGCTTCGGCGGCGTCCACGCCCTGCGCGGCGTGACCGTCTCCGTGCGCCCCGGCGAGATCTGCGGTCTCATCGGCCCGAACGGCGCGGGCAAGACGACGCTCTTCGACGTGCTGTCGGGCATCCGGCGACCGGACGCCGGAGCCATCGCGTACGACGGCACGGACGTCACCCGCCGCTCGCCGTCCTGGCGCGCCCGGCACGGCATCCGCCGCACCTTCCAACGCCAGCAGCTCTTCGGCCAGCTGACCGTCACGGACAACCTCGTCGTCGCGCAGGACTGGCGCGGCGGCGTACGCCCCGCCGCGCGCCGCCACCGGCAGCGGGCCGCCGCCGTCCTCCACGACTGCGGGATCGACTCACTCGCCGACGCCTACGCGGGCGGCCTGCCCGTCGGCCAGGCCCGCATGGTCGAGCTGGCCCGCGCCCTCGCCGATCCGCCCCGCGTCCTCCTCCTGGACGAACCCGCCTCCGGCACCACCCCCGACGAGCGCCGGCGCCTCGCCTCCCTCATACGCCGAACGGCCTCCGAGAGGAACTGCGCGGTGCTCCTCGTCGAGCACAACGTGGCCTTCGTGATGGACCTCTGCTCCCGCGTCGTCGTACTCGACCTCGGCCGCGTCCTCGCCGAAGGCACCCCTGCCGAGATCCACGCCGACCCCGCCGTGCGCGAGGCCTACCTCGGCACCGGATCCGGCGGGACGGAGCGCGCGCACGGCTCCGATCGCTGAGGACCGGACCGCCGCCCGCGGACGGTGAATGGCCGAATGTGCGAAGGCCGCACCCCTTGACGGGCGCGCTCGCCCTCCGAGGCGCCCTCGTCCGGGCGGGTCCGCCGGACGGGGCGCGCGGGGGTGGGCACCGCCGCTCACCTCGGCTCGCGCCCCGGCGCGCCGATCGGTGGGCACGGGCCTGGCGGCGAGACGGAGGCCTCCGGACGCGTCCGCACACCTGACGGAAGAATGACCGGTTCTGGCAGGTCTCGGACGGACTTCCTCCGGTGGATTCTGTAGCTCCGCGCATTCCCTGCGATTCGTAGGAGGAACCGCATGCCCGTCATGTCCGCCAGTCGTACCGACGAGATCGTCACCGCTTGGCTCCAGGGTGCCGAGACGGCCTTCGGCACCGACAACCCGGCCGGCCCGCTCTACGTGGGCGGGGCGGCCGGAGAGGCCGCGCTGACCGACGCCACCGAGGCGCTGCTCACCGGGTGCAGCAGCTGTACCGGCTCGTGGCACAGCTACTGCTGCTGACGCACCGCCGTACGGCACCGCACGCACCACCCGGGGAGCCCTGACGGGTTCCCCGGCCCGCGACGCCGCCCCGGCCCGCCGCGGCCGGGGTCCGACCGACCGCGACCGGACGCGTACGGCCGGCCGGGGCGGCTCGCGGGGACGCACCACCGGCCCGGGCCGGATCACGTGCACCCGTCGTCAGGAGAGGACCAGCATGGTGGAACCGGTGGCAGCGGCGAGCTCGGCCGACGGGGCACCGCCCGAGGGATGGTTCGCGGCACCCGTGGACGCGTTCGCGACCCCGCTGTTCGCGGAGCTGGCGGACCGGATCCCGCAGCTCACCGGGCTGGCCGCCGACGAGCGGACGGTCCTGCGCGAGGCGACCCGCGAGGCCCTCGGCCGCACGCTGCAGCTCCGGCTCAACCGGGTGCTCCTGCTGGAACTGAGGGCCGCCGCCCTGGCCGGCGAACTGCCCGGCGCGGACCCGGCCGCCCGCTGGGACGCCTTCGTCCGGCACGCCTCCGCACCCGAGTTCGCCGAGACCCTGCACCGGCGGTACCCGGCGCTGCGCGAACGGGCCTTCGCCTCCGGGCGCCTCCTGATCGAAGGCGCGCTGGAACTCGGCACCCGGCTGGCCGCGGACCGGGAGGCCATCGCCCGCCTGCTCGGCGACGACCAGGGCCCCCTGCGCGCCGTGGAGCTCGCGCGCGGCGACACGCACCACGGAGGGCGGGCGGTGGCCCGGGTGCTCTTCGAGCGGGGCAGCGTCATGTACAAGCCGCGGCCGGTGGAGGTGGACGCCGCACTGCGCTCCTTCGTCGCCGCCCTCCCCGGCGCCGAGGACCTGGGCGTACCGAGGACGGTGGTGCGGGACGGCTACGGCTGGGCCGAGCACCTCGGCCACCACTACTGCCGGGACGAGGCGGAACTCGCCCGCTTCTACCGCGCCCTGGGCGGATGGCTGGCGGTGATGCGCCTCCTCGGCGGGACCGACCTGCACGCCGAGAACCTGGTGGCCCACGGCCCGGTGCCCGCCGTGGTCGATGCCGAGGCCCTGTTCACACCCGACGTCGACGTCCCGCCGAGCGGGCGCGGCGACGCCGTCGACCGGGCGGCCCGCACCATCCGCACCACCGTGCTCCGCACCGGCATCCTGCCGCTCCGCACCGACGGCTACGCCCTCGCCGGCGTGGACCTGTCGGCCGCGGGCGGCCTGCCCGGCCAGCAGCCGCGGATCCGCGTCCCCCTCATCGCGGACGGAGGGCTCGACACCGCCCGCATGGAGATCGGCGTGGTGGACCTGCCGCCGGCCGGCAACCACCCCAGCCCCGAGCCGGTCCTGATCCGCCACTGGGACCAGGTGCTGACCGGCTTCGACACGCTCACCGGGACGCTGGCGGAACTCGACGCGAGCGGGGCACTCGGCACGCTGCTGAAGGCCTTCGACGGATGCCTCGTCCGCAGGATCCGCCGGCCCACGCAGGCGTACACGGACATCGGCCGGATGCTCTGGCACCCGGCCTCGCTCCACGACCCCGACGCCGGCCTCGCGCGGGCACGGGACATCCTCCACCGCAACGCCCTCGCCGCGCCCGGCGCGCCCCGCGAACCCGCCGTGATCGACGGGGAGATCGCGGACCTGCTGATCGGCGACGTCCCCGTGTTCGGCGAGCGGGTGGACGCACAGCGGCTGTCCGCCTTCCTGACCGGATGGCGGCAGGCGGACCTCACCCGCGAGCGCGACACCATCCGCAGCGCGCTGGTCGGCGCCTACCTCAACGAACGGCAGCTTCCCGACCGGGTGCGGACGCCCGCCCGGTCGCCGGGCACCGAGGACCTGGACCGGCGCCGCCGCGCCCTGGCGGCCGCGGCCGTGGAGACCGTCTGCGCGGCGGCCGTACGCGGTGCCGACGCCACCGCGACGTGGATCAGTCCGGTGCTCACGGACTACGGCTGGGCCGTCCGCCCGCTCGGCGCGGACCTCTACACCGGCCAGGGCGGTGTCGCCCTCGCCCTCGCGGAGTACGTGCGGGAGCACCGGGCCGGGCGGGCCGACCCGGTGGACGGCGTCGAGTCCGTGCTCGCCGGCGCCCTGGAGGTGCTGGCCGCCACCGAGGACACCACGCCCACCCGCCAGCTCGGCGGATTCACCGGGATCGCCTCGCAGGTGTGGACCTGGGCGGCCCTCCACCGGGTCCTCGGCACGTCGGGACCGCTCGACCGCGCCCGGGCCAGGGCCGCGCTGCTGACTCCCGAGCTCATCGCCGAGGACCGGGCGCTCGACGTGCTCGGTGGCGTGGCCGGTGTGATCGTCCCCCTGCTCGACCTCGCCGAACTCACCGGCCAGGAACGGTGGGTGGACGTCGCCGCCGAGGCCGGGCGGCGACTGGAGGCGACCGCGGTCCTCGACGACCGCGGGGCCCGCTGGTCCACCGTGATGTTCCCGGAGGGCATCGGCGGATTCGCCCACGGCGCCACCGGCGCCGGCTGGGCGCTCACCAGGCTCGCCCTCTCCACCGCCGGCAGCACGTCCGACCGGCGCCGGTGGTACGAACTCGGCTCCCTGGCCCACGACTTCGAGGAGTCGCTGTACTCGCCCGCCGAACGGGCCTGGGCCGACGCACGGGTCGGGGGAGAGGTCGACCATCCCACCGCGTGGTGTCACGGCAGCACCGGCATAGGCCTGGCCGCCGTCGACCTCCACGAGCGCACCGGCGACCCCCGCCACCTGGACACCGCGCTCCGCTCCGGCCCGGCCGGCCTGCGCGAGGGATTCGGCTGGAGCCACACCCTCTGCCACGGCGATCTCGGACTCTGGGAGGTCCTCCACCGGCTGCGCGGCCTGAACGGCTACGAGGGGCCGTCCGCCGCGCGGGCCGACGCGGAGCTCCTCACCGGCATCGAGCAGCGCGGCCCCGTCGGCGGCCTCGCCAAGGAGGCCTTCGCGCCGGGACTGCTCCCCGGGCTGTCCGGCGTGGTCCACCAGCTCCTGCGGATGCACCCGGACGCCCGGCTGAGCTCGCCGCTCCTCCTGGGGCTCCCCCCGGCATAGCCGACGTCACCCCGGCGGGCGCCGGTCAGACGACGCGGCGCCCGCCCTCCGCCAGGGCCTCCCTGACCTCGCGCGCCACACGGGCCGCGTCGTCCGGGTTGTTCACCACGTCCGTGTTGTTCATGTCGACGACGAGGACGTCGCTGGCCGAGTAGTGCTTGTGCACCCAGTCGTCGTAACCGGACCACAGCGTCCGGTAGTACTCGACGAGGCTCTCGTCCTGCTCGAAATCGCGCCCCCGCAGCCCGATGCGGTGCATGACCGTCTCGAAGTCCGCCTTGAGGTAGACCATGAGATCGGGGGCCTTGCGGTACGGCAGGCCGTCGATCTCGCGCATCATCTCCTCGAGCAGCCCCTCGTACACCCGCATCTCGAGGGTGCTGATCCGGCCCAGCTCGTGGTTGACCTTGGCGAAGTACCAGTCCTCGTAGATGGACCGGTCGAGCACGTTGTCGCCCTGCTTGTACGCCTCCTTGATGGCGGCGAACCTCGTCTGCAGGAAGTAGAGCTGGAGCAGGAAGGGATAGCGGTTCGCCTGGATCTCCTCGGGGCTGGCCGAGTAGAAGAGCGGAAGGATCGGATTGTCGTCGACGCTCTCGTAGAAGACCTCGCTGCCCAATTCCTTGGCCAGCAGCTCGGCCACACTCGTCTTGCCGATTCCGATCATGCCTCCGACGCAGATCACCGGCATACCTCACTTCTCCCCGGGGTTCTTCTGTTCGTGGGCGGGGGAGACGGTGTCCCGCACCCCTGTGACACACGGTGGTCACGCGATTCCCCGGGATTCCCTGATCGAGGTCGGCCGCAGCCCGCGGCAATTTTAGATGACTTTCCCGCCCGGGCCGTCCGGTGCGCCGGGACGGTCCGCACACCGCCTCCCGTCACCGCGGGTAGTCGTTCCGCCTCACCTCGGGTGGCGGCGTCGGGGGGGCGCACGGTTCCCGTTCGGTCGAGAACCGGACGTTCCGGCGCGCGCCGGTCCCACACGGACGGCCGATGCCCCTTCTCGCCTCGCGTCAGTACATTCGCCGTTCCCGATCTTGCCTCCCCCTCTCCGAGGAGTCACCGTGTCGCATCGTGTCCGGCTGCCCAGAGTGCTGCGCGCACTCGCCTGCGCCGCCCTGCTCGCCGCCTTCTCCGTCGCCCCGGCGACGGCCGAGCCCGTCGACTCCGGCTCGGCGAGGAGCGGGAGGGCGCTCCCGTCGATCTTCCCGCCCGACGGACACGTCGGGCGCCTCGTGAACGTCGGAACGGGCAAGTGCCTGGAGATCGCGGACGGTTCGCACGCGGACGGTGCCCGCGCACAGCAGTGGGACTGCGTGGGGGTCCGGCACCAGTCCTGGCGGTGGGAGCTCAGGGGGGTCTGGTACGACGAGTGGCAGCAGGAGCGCCACAACTACCGTCTGATCAACGTCGAGAGCGGCAAGTGCCTGGAGATCGCGGACTTCTCGCGTGCCGACGGCGCCCGCGCGCAGCAGTGGACGTGCGCCAACGTCGCCTCCCAGATCTGGGACTTCCCGTACGCCAGCTACCGGCGGACGCTGATCTACAACTGGAACAGCGGCAAGGCCCTGGAGATCGCCGACGGCTCGCGGGCCAACGGGGCCCGGGCGCAGCAGTGGGAGGTTCCCTACATCGTTCCGAACCACATGAGCTGGGACTTCTGAGCCACCGGCGGGCCGGGGCCGGCTCCCGGGAGGCGCGCCGCCGCAGCGCGGCGAGAACTCGCCACACGGCCACTCCTGTGGAGGATGGCCAGGGATGATTACGCTGCGTAACGTCATGGGTGATCACAGTGCTCGTCCCTGGAGGTCCCCATGCGCCTGTTCGCCGCTGCTCTCGCGTGCGCGGCCGCGATCGGACTCGTCGCGCCCTCGATCCCCGAAGCCGCTCCCGGAGCCAGCCCACGGCCGGTCTCCGTGACGGCCGTGGAGCCCGGCGGCGACCTCGCGTGGACCGGCGTCGGCGACGAGGAAGGCTTCCACGTCCTCGTGGCCCGGAAGTCGGAGGGGCATGCCTGGCGAACCGTCACCTCCCTCTCCGAGCCCGGGATCGACACCGACCGTTGGATCGGCAACGCCTGCCTGACGGCCTCCGGACGCAGACTCGTGGTCGTCTACGCGCCCCGGGCGTTCACCAACCGGTCCGAACTCTTCCTGCGGGGCGGCTTCTCGGCGGTCGTGGACCTGGACACCGGCGCCGTGCGCAAACTGCCGGTGCGGACGACCCTCGCGTACTACAACCCGGGATGCGGCGCGGGCGAGGAGGCCGTGCTCACGCAGGCGGGCGACACCGACCTCGGGCAGACCCGGCTGATGCGCCTGGACACCGCCTCGGGCACCCTCGGCGATCCCGTGACGGCGGCCGGTCAGGTCACGTCCGCCGTGCCGACCTCGCAGGGGCTGGTGGCGGCGTCGGGCCCCCGGGTGGTGAGGGTCGACCCCGACGGATCCCTGCACACCCTGGCCCGTTCGACGGGCACGCCGTTCGAGCTCCACCCCGACCGCGAGGGCGCCGTCTGGTTCATGGACCACACGGCTGATCAGGTGCGTGTCCGCCGGCACCACCAGGGCGGCACCCACTCCTACGCGCTCGGCGCGACCGGCCGCGTCGGCCTCTCCCCGGGGGCCGGGGGCCGGGTGTTCCTCACGGGACTTCCCGGCGAAACGCGCGCTCCGAAGACCGCCGCGGTACCAGGGGAGACGGAAGGGGCACTGCCGGCGACCGCGTCCCGGCTCGCCGTGCCGGCCACGGCGACGCCCTCCTCGACCGGCGCGATCGCCGTGACCGACACGGAGCTCGGACCGGGCAGTCGGACCGCCGACGGGCCGCGCGTCACGACGGTGACCGTGGGCACCGGACGGCAGAGCGTGGCCCACGTCCCCGTGGAGCGGCGGACCCCCGCCCGATCGGAACAGGGACACGCCCCGTCCCCCCGCCCCGCGGGGCGTCCCATGGCAGGACCGCGCGCGGCCGAGGACCCGCACGATCCCGTCGACGCCGACCGCACCTGCTCCGTCCCCCGGGGCGACGTCCGCACGCAGGTCTACCAGCCGACCCCCCACCAGGTGGAGTGGGCCGCCGACATGCTCGCCCAGGGGCACCTCGACCTGGAGCGGCCGGCGAACTGGAAGGGCTCCGGCCTGCCCGCGTACGCGCCGAACCGCATGTTCCCTCCCGTCCCTCTCGCGGGCGGCGGACGGATCCCGGCGCAGATCCTGCTCGGCATCACCGCGCAGGAATCCAACATGTGGCAGGCGTCCCGCCACACCGTGGAAGGGCTGACCGGCAACCCGCTGATCGGGAACTACTACGGCATCCCGTTCAAGGTCGCCGCCGACGAGAACAAGTGGGACGTCGACTGGACGCACGCGGACTGCGGCTACGGCATCACCCAGGTCACCGACGGCATGCGGATGGCCGGCCGCACCAAGCCCGGCGAGGTCGCCCTGCCGCCCGACCAGCAGCGGGCCATCGCCGTGGACTACGCCGCGAACCTCGCGGCGGGCGCGCGCATCCTGGCCGAGAAGTGGAACGAGCAGGCCGCGTACGGCATGAAGGTCCACGACGGGGACCCGGCCCGCCCCGAGAACTGGTTCATGGCGGTCTGGGCGTACAACAGCGGCTTCTACGCCAGGGAGGGAGCGGGCGTCCCCTGGGGGCTCGGCTGGTTGAACAACCCGGCCAACGCCCACTACGCCGAGAACCGGCACCCGTTCCTCGACGGCCGACCCAGCGACGCCTCCCACCCCCAGGACTGGCCCTACCCGGAGAAGGTCCTGGGCTGGGCCGCGAACTCCATCGGCAAGACCACCGGGAACGACGGGGCCGGGTTCCAGCCCGCCTGGTGGAACACTCCCGAGCAGCGCGCCCAGGTCAAGCCGCCGCGCTTCCTGTTCTGCCTGGTGGAGGCCAACGACTGCGACCAGCGCCGCACGTTCGTGCCCGACGACCCGTCGGTGATGCCCTCGAAGCCGGGGGAGAAGCCGGAACCGCCCAGCCACTGCGGGCACATCAACCCCGCCACAGGAAAGTACGACCTGAAGTGCTGGTGGCACGGGTCGGTGGAATGGAAGGACGACTGCGCCACCGAGTGCGGCAACGAGAAGATCCGGTTCGACGCGGGAGTGCACGGCAACCCGCCCGACGTGCCGGTCCATCAGCCGAACTGCCAGGCCGAGGACCTGCCCCAGGGCGTCCTCGTCGTGGACGACGTCCCCGCCGACGTGCCCGCGATCACGCCGACCGCCTGCCCGCGGCGCAGCGACGGCACCTTCGCTTTCGACTTCGCCAAGGACGGACAGACCGGGGACTACCTCTCCAAGGCCGACCTCCACCAGATCGGCGGCGGATTCGGCGGGCACTTCTGGTTCACCCACAGCCGCGCCGGGGCCCTCGGCGACCGCCTGAAGGTGACCGGACGCTGGGAACTCGGACGCGAGTTGGACGGCTGGGCGCGGGTCATGGTCCACATGCCGAACCACGGCGCCCACACGCAGCAGGCCGCGTACACCGTCCATACGGCCGACGGGCCCAAGCGCCGCACGTTGCTCCAGCGCACGGAGGAGAACCGCTGGGTGCCGCTGGGAGCCTTCCGGTTCACGGGGCGGCCGCGCGTCGAGCTGACCTCGATCACGGGCGGCGCGCCGGACGGCAAGGAGGACATCGCCTTCGACGCGGTCGCGTTCCAGCCGCTTCCCGGCAAGCCGCGGCACCAGGTCGTCGTCCTCGGCGACTCCTTCGCGGCCGGCGAGGGGGCGTCGCCGATCGACGGCGCGAAGTACTACCCCGAGTCCGACCGCATGGGCCTGACGCCCTACGCCAACGCCTGCCACCGCTCGTACGCCGCCTGGTCGCGCAAGGCACGGCTGCCCGGCAGCCTGCACACCCTCGGCTACCGGACGGACGTCTGGGATCCCGAGGTCGACGCGCACCTCCTGGCGTGCAGCGGCGCCCGCACGCAGATGCTCCTGCCGACGGCCGCGCCCGGTCAGGAGCCGGTGCGCAACGCCTTCGGACTGGCGGCCGAGGGCCAGCACCTCGAACCCCCGCAGCTGGACAAGGGGTTCCTCGACGAGAACACCACGCTGGTCCTGCTGTCCATCGGCGGCAACGACGCCGGATTCGCGGACATCTTCGCCACCTGCTTCGCAACGGACGCCTGTCACGAGAACCTCGTCCTGAACCTGGACGCCACGACGAGGAAGCGGATCACGGACAAGGTCGGGCCCTCCGTGAAGACGGCGCTGCAACAGATCGCCCAGGCCGCGCCCAACGCGAAGATCGTCCTCATGGGCTACGTGAAGCTGTTCACCGCCTCCTGTGACACGACGCCCCAGCCCGGTCAGACCGCCTTCTACAATCCGGAGGCCGGAGAGGTCGAGTGGATGGGGAAGATCACCCTTCACCTGCGCGACACGCTCGCGGCGGTGGTCAAGGAGCTCCGCGAGTGGCCCGACCGGATGGACGTCCACTTCACCGATCCGATCGAGCGGTTCGGCTCCCGAGGGGTGTGCGGAAACCCCGAGGCGGTCAACGCGGGCATTCCCAAGCCCACCCGCGGCGAAGGCGCGAAGGGCGGCTTCCCCGGCCTCAACCCGCTGGTGAGTCAGCAGTCCTTCCACCCCAACGAGCTCGGCACGACCATCCTCGCCGACGCCCTCACCACCGACCTGCCGCTCTTCGGCTACCCCCGCGCCCGCTGACCCCGGGCACCCGCACCGGGACCCGCCAGGGAACCCGGTGCGGGACCGCCACGGAATCCCGGGGCGCCCTCGTCGTGCGGCTCCTACGCTGGGGCCCGTGACATCGGACAACAGGCCGCTGGCCGTCTTCGACCTCGACAACACCCTGGCGGGCACCGCGCACCGCCAGCACTTCCTGGAGCGCAGGCCCAAGGACTGGGAGGCGTTCTTCGCGGCGGCGCCGGACGATCCGCCGCTCGACGAGGGCGTCGCGCTGTGCCGCGAGGCGGCGGAGGAGTGCGAGGTGGTCTACCTGACCGGGCGGCCGGAGCGGTGCCGGCGGGCGACCGTGGCGTGGCTCGCCGAGCAGGGTCTCCCCGAGGGGGCGATCCACATGCGGCGCAACCGCGACTTCCGGCCGGCCCGGGTGACCAAGGTGGAGATCCTGCGCCGACTCGCCGCCGACCGCACGGTGAGGATGCTGGTCGACGACGACACGGCGGTGTGCGACGCGGCGGAGGCGGCCGGCTTCCGGGTCGTGCGCGCCCGGTGGGCGGAGCCCTCCGAGACGCTGCGGGAGGCCCAGGAGAAGGAGGGCCGTACCTGAGCGGGGCCGCCGCCGGCGGTCGGTCGGACGGTCGGGTGGAGGGGCGGACGGGGGAGGGGGCTTCTCAGGCCACCTCGTCCTCCAGGCGGAAGCCGACCTTCAGGCCGACCTGGTAGTGCTCGATCGCGCCGTCGACGATGTGGCCGCGCACCTGGGTGACCTCGAACCAGTCGAGGCCCCGCAGTGTCTGCGAGGCGCGGTGGATGCCGTTGCGGATGGCCTCGTCGACGCCCTCGGTGGAGGTGCCGACGATCTCGGTGACGCGGTAGGTGTGGTTCGACATGGGGGCGGAGCTCCTCTCGGTGCGTTCCCTCCACGGTGCCCCAGGGTGCGTCGGCCCGCGACACGACGAGGGCCGGGCGGCGCACGAGGGCTACCGGAGGTAAGGGCTCGGCCTGCCCGACCTCGGGTCGGAACGGGATGGTCCAGGACTTGACCATCCCGTTGGTCCAGACCAGAATCCAGGCCACATACCCGCGCGAACACCCCGTTCGGTCCCCCCATGTCGGGTCAGCCCCCCATGCCGCACGCCCCTGTGCTGAACCGCAGAAGGTGACCCACGTGAAGAACCGCCATCTCGCCTGCCCCCTGGCAGCCGTCACCGCGCTCGCCCTCGCCGGCTGCGGGATGCTGCCGGGCGGAGGCGGCCAGACGAAGACCGTCAACATCTGGCTGATGAGGGACAGCGTCAGCGAGGACTTCCTCACGCGCTTCACGGAGGCGTACGAGGACGAGCACGACGGCGTCGAGCTCAACGTCACCATCCAGGACTGGACCGGCATCGGGAAGAAGGTCACCGAGGCCATCGAGGGTTCCGGCGGACCGGACGTCATCGAGGTCGGCAACACCCAGGTCGCCCAGTACGCCGACACCGAGAAGCTCTTCGACCTCACCCTGGAGTCGGTGCGCGACCTCGGCAGCGAGGACTGGGTGCCCGGCCTCGCCGAACCCGGCAGCATCGGCGGCTCCCAGTACGGCATCCCCTGGTACGCCGCCAACCGCATCGTCATCTACAACAAGGACCTCTTCCAGGACGCCGGCATCGACGAGCCGCCGGCCACCCGCGCCGAGTGGCTCACCGACACCGAGAAGCTCAACCAGGACGGCAACCAGGGCATCTACCTCGCCGGACAGGACTGGTACACCCTCGCCGGCTTCATCTGGGACGAGGGCGGCGAACTCGCCGTCGACAAGGGCGGCGAATGGACCGGCGCGCTCGAATCGCCGGCCGCCCGGCGCGGCATGGCCTACTACAAGGAGCTCCAGTCCCTCGGCGCCGGCCCCAAGAACGCCGACGAGCAGAACCCGCCGCAGGCCGACGTCTTCGCCAAGGGCGACGTGGCCCAGCTCATCGCCACCCCCAGCGCCGTCGCCGCCATCCTCAAGGCCAACCCGGCGCTCAAGGACAAGCTCGGCTACTTCCCGATACCCGGCGCCAAGGCCGGCCAGCCCTGCGCCGTCTTCACCGGCGGCTCCGACCTGATCATCCCGGAGAACGCGCCCCAGCGCACCGCCGCCATCGACGTCGTCAAGGCGTTCGCCGGCGAGAAGTGGCAGTCCGAGCTCGCCCGCACCATGGGGTACGTGCCCAACAAGAAGAGCCTCGCCTCCGTCGTCGCCAACCAGGAGGCCACCGCGGTCATGGCCAAGGGCGCCGTGCGCGGCCGGGCCACCCCCAACTCCCCGCAGTGGGCCAGCGTCGAGGGCGACAACCCCATCAAGCCGTACATGACGGCCGTCCTCATGGGCGAGGACCCCCTGAAGGCCGCCAAGGAGGCCTCGGGCGCCATCACGGACACGCTCGCCGAATAGCATTCAGCGTTCGCACACCGGCGATCCCCCGGACGGTCAACTCGAATCCAGCCGGTCACGGAAGAAGTAGGGAGCCGGGCCACCGCGCAAGCGGCCCGGCCCGCCCCGTCCGCTTCCGTCCGCCGGAGGAGCCCGCCATGACCGCACCGACGCCCCTGCTCGCCGTCTCCGCCCCGACACCCCCGCCCGCCGTCCCCGCACCGACGCCCCTGCTCGCCGTCCCCGCGCAGCCCGCGGTCCCCGCCGAGCAGCAGGAACCCACCCCCCGGTACGTCGTCGGCCTCGCCCGCCACCAGGAGGACGTACGGGCCGCCCAGCGGCTGCGCCACCTGATCTTCGCCGGCGAGATGGGCGCCCGGATCGACGGGCCCGAGCCCGGCCTCGACATCGACGCCTTCGACGCGTACTGCGACCACCTCCTCGTCCGGGAGGAGACCACCGGCGAAGTCGTCGGCACCTACCGCATCCTGCCGCCCGAGCGGGCCGCCGTCGCCGGCCGCCTCTACGCCGAGTCCGAGTTCGACCTCACCCGGCTCGCGCCCATCCGGCACGACCTCGTGGAGGTCGGGCGCTCCTGCGTCCACCCCGCCCACCGCAACGGCGCCGTCATCGCCCTCATCTGGGCCGGACTCGCCCGCTACATGACCGACACCGGACACGAGTGGCTCGCCGGCTGCTGCTCCCTGCCCCTCGCCGACGGCGGCGCCCTCGCCGCCGCCACCTGGGACACCGTCAAGGCCAAGCACCTCGCGCCCGAGGAGTACTGGGTCACCCCGCACAAACTGTGGAGCCCCGACGGCATCACCCGACCCGAAGGCCGCACCGAGCTCCCGCCGCTGCTCCGCGGCTACCTCCGCCTCGGCGCCCAGGTCTGCGGCGCCCCCGCGCACGACCCCGACTTCGGCGTCGCCGACCTCTACGTCCTGCTCTCACTGCGCCGCACCAACCCGCGCTACCTCCAGCACTTCCTGTCGCTCGCCCCGGCGCGGTGAACGGGCCCACGGCACCCTCGCCGTGGCTCCCCACGGCGCCCTGCACCCCGGGCCGCTGCGCCGCCCACCCGCACACCGGCGGCGACCACGAGGCCGCCGGTGCCGCCCTCGCCGTCCTGCGGCTGGCCGCCGGGACCGGCACCGTCCTCCTCGGCCTGCTCCTCGCTCCCGGCACCGCGCTGCTCCCGCCCGCCGCCCGGCTCGCCCTCGTCCGCTCCTGGGTGCGGGCCGTGGTCCGCGCCTTCGGCGTACGCGTCCGGTACGCGGGCGACGCACCGGCCGCGGGCCCGCTCCTCGTCGTCGCCAACCACGTCTCCTGGCTGGACATCCCCCTGGTCGCCGCCGTGCTGCCCGGCCGGATGGTCGCCAAGGCGGAGGTGCGGGGCTGGCCCGTCCTCGGGGTGCTCGCCGCCCTCGGCGGCACCCTGTTCCTCGACCGGGACGGGCTCCGGGCCCTGCCCGGCGCCGTACGCGCGATGACCGGGGTGCTCGGGGCGGGCGGCCGGGTCGTCGTCTTCCCCGAGGGGTCGACCTGGTGCGGCCGGGCCGGCGGGCGCTTCCGGCCGGCCGCGTTCCAGGCGGCGCTCGACGGCGGGGCCGACGTCCAGCCGGTACGGATCGACTACCGGCCCGCCGGGGCGGCGGCCTACGTCGGCGACGACCCGCTCGGCGCCTCGCTGTGGCGGGTCGTCACCACCCGCCGCCTCACCGCGGAGGTCCGGCTGCCGGAGCGGATACCCGCCGCCCGGCACCCGGACCGGAAGTCGCTCGCCGCCGCGGCTCAGCGCGCCGTCGCGAGCGACAGCGCGAACCTGCCCGCACCGTCCGTCCACCAGCGGTCCAGGTCGAGGTCCGCCTCCGCGAGCTCGGCCCGGACACCCGCCTGACGGAACTTCGCCGACACCTCCGTACGGATCTCCTCGCCCGCCGCGAACGGCACCACGAGGTCCAGCTCCGGGATCTTCACGGTGAGCGCGTGGCGGGCGCGCAGCCGCATCTCGATCCACTCGCGATCCGCGTCCCACACCGCCACGTGGTCGAACGCGTCCGGGTCGGCGTCCGCGCCCAGCTCCCGGTCGATCACGGACAGGACGTTCTTGTTGAAGGCGGCCGTCACCCCGGCCGCGTCGTCGTAGGCGGCGACGAGCGTCGCCTCGTCCTTCACCAGGTCCGTGCCCAGGAGCAGCGCGTCACCCGGCGAGAGCATCGCCCGCACCGAGCGGAGGAACGTCCGCCGCTCCTCGGGCAGCAGGTTGCCGATCGTGCCGCCGAGGAAGGCGACCAGACGCGGCCCCGGCGTTCCGGGCAGCCCGAGCCCCCGGGTGAAGTCGGCGACCAGCGCGTGGACCCGCAGCCCCGGCCGCTCGGCGAGCAGCGACTCGGCCGCCCCGGTCAGCGCGGACTCGCTCACGTCCACGGGGACGTAGCTGTCCAGACCGGGGAGCAGCGCGTCGATCAGGAACCGGGTCTTCTCCGAGGAGCCGGAGCCCAGCTCCACCAGGGTCCTCGCGCCGGTGGCGGCGGCGATCTCCGGGGCCCGCTCCGCCAGGATCTCCCGCTCCGCCCGCGTCGGGTAGTACTCGGGCAGCCGGGTGATCTCCTCGAAGAGCTCACTTCCCCGGGCGTCGTAGAACCACTTCGGGGGCAGCTCCTTGGGGAAGCGCGTCAGCCCGTGCAGGACGTCGGCGCGCAGGTCGGCGCCGGCGGCGTCGTGGGCGAGGGTACGGGTCAGCTGGAACGGGCTCACGCGGACGGCTCCTTGAGCGGGGTGAGGGTGACGTCGGTGCAGGTGGCGGTCACGAGCGTGTGACCGGGCACCTCCCGCCAGCGCGGATCGACGTCGTACGGTTCGGAGGCCACGACCACCCGGTCGGGACCCGTCAGGTACCAGAGGCTGTCCCCCCAGGTCGTCGCGGCGATCGTGGCGCCGTCGGTCAGCAGCAGGTTCAGCCGGGACGCGGGCGCCGCGGCGGCGGCCTCCCGCACGGTGTCGGCGAGCGCCCGGCCGGGCGCGTCCCCGGCCCGCAGCCGGTGCAGCACGAGCGCCCACAGCAGCGCCGAGTCGGTCCGCGCCTCCAGGGACAGGAGCTCCCCGGCCGGGAGCGTGGCCGCCAGGGGGGCCATGGAGCCCGGCCAGCCGGCGACCGCCCCGTTGTGGCTGAACAGCCAGGGCCCGCCGGCGAACGGCGCCGCCGCGGCCTCCCCGTCCGCGCCCGGCAGCGTGGCACTCCGTACGGCGGCGAGCACCGCCCCCGAGCGCACCACCCGGGCGAGGTCCGCGAACGACAGGTCGCCCCAGATCGGTCCGGCCCGCCGGTACCGCGCGGGCACCGGATCGCCCTCCGCGTACCAGCCCACGCCGAAGCCGTCGGCGTTCACGACCCCGCTCGCCTGCGTACGGGGCTCCCACGACTGGTGCAGCAGCGCGTGCTCCGGCCGCAGGATCAGCTCGCCGAGCGCCACCGGATCGCCCACGAAGGCGATGTGACGGCACATCAGTCCAGCTCCGCGCTGCGCGCCGTCCGGAAGCCCGAGAAGATCTGGCGCCGCACGGGCAGGTCCCAGTTGCGGAACGTGCCCCGGCAGGCGACCGGGTCCACCGCGAACGAACCACCGCGCAGCACCTTGTGCTCGGGGCCGAAGAACACCTCTGAGTACTCCTTGTACGGGAAGGCCGTGAACCCCGGGTACGGCAGGAAGTCGCTCGCCGTCCACTCCCACACGTCGCCGATCAACTGCCGTACGCCGAGCGGCGAAGCGCCCTCCGGGTAGCTCCCCGCGGGGGCCGGACGCAGGTGCCGCTGGCCGAGGTTCGCGTGCTCGGGACCCGGATCGGCGTCGCCCCACGGATAGCGCCGCGAACGCCCGGACACCGGGTCGAACCGCGCGGCCTTCTCCCACTCGGCCTCCGTCGGCAGCCGGCGGCCCGCCCAGCGCGCATAGGCGTCCGCCTCGTACCAGCTCACGTGCAGCACCGGTTCGTCCTCCGGCACCGGCTCCGCCACGCCGAACCTGCGGCGCAGCCACTGCCCGCCCTCACGCCGCCAGAACAACGGCGCGCCGATGGAGTGCTCCCGGATCTGCGCCCAGCCCTCCGGCCGCCACCAGCGCCGCTCCGTGTAGCCGCCGTCGGCGATGAAGGCCAGATACGCGCCGTTCGTGACCGGCGTGGTGTCGATGTGGAACGCGGGCACCAGACGGGGATGCGCCGGCCGTTCGTTGTCCAGCGCCCACGGCTCGTCCGAGGTCCCCATCGTGAACGGGCCCCCCGGCACCAGCACTTCGGACGGCAGCGGCCCGGACCGCCGCACCGGCGGCGGGGGAGCGGACAGTGCCGCAGGCCCCTTCCGCAGCTGGTGGGTGATCAGCATCGTCTCGTCGTGCTGCTGCTCGTGCTGGGCGATCATCCCGAAGGCGAAACCGGCGTCGAGGAGCGGCCGACCCTCCAGGGGCGTGCTCTCCAACACGTCGAGCACCCGGATCCGTACGTCCGCCGCGTACGCGCGGGCCTCGCGGGGAGCGAGCAGCGGAAGGGACGGGCGGGTGGCCCGCGGATGCTCGAACGCGTCGTAGAGCGAGTCGATCTCGGGCCGCAGCGCCTCACGCCCGGCGACGGCCCGCCACAGCCACTGCTCCTCCTGATTGCCGATGTGCGCCAGGTCCCAGACCAGCGGCGACATCAACGGGGAGTGCTGCGCCGTCAGTTCGCCGTCCTCCACGCAGGACGTGAGGAGCGCCGTCCGCGCCCGCGCCACGGTCAGCGCGTCGAGGGCACGTTTGCGCAGGGCCTCCGGATCCGTTCCTTCGGTCATGACGTCACCGCCTGGAGCTCGTCGGCCGGGCAGCTCCCGGGGATCACGTACCGTTCCTGGAAGGCGGCGACCGCGCGCCGCACCGTCTCGCTCGCCCCGACCCGCGGCAGCGCGTCGAGCGCGACCGCGAACACGGTCCGCGCGGCGGCGTGCAGCTCGGGATCGGTCAGGCCGTCACGGGCCGCCGCGGACCAGAGCGGATTGCGCGGAGCGGGCCCCGAACCGGCCCGCTTCCCCAGGGGTTCGAGCGCCCGGTAGACGGTCTCCGCCGCCGCCGCGTCCTCGAACACGGCCGTCGTCACGGCCACCGGGACCATCCAGCCGTCGGCACCCCGCTGCGCGTCGACCATCCGCAGCTCCAGATGGCCGCGGGGCCGCACCGGCGGGAACAGCGTCGTCACGTGGTAGCGCAGATCGTCCGCGTCGGCCGGGCGCGGCAGGCCCGTCCGCAACCACTCCCGGAACGTCAGCCCCTCCGGCACCGCCCACGGACCCTCGTCGGCCCGCACGCACAGCACCGGGGTGTCGAGCACATGAGCCGCCCACTCCGTGCGCGGCTCGCCGTCGGGCGGAGGCGCCAGCGCCCGTACGGGGTCCAGATCCGCCCACAGCGCCTGCCGCGTCGAACGCCAGCCGGTCCGGCGGCCGCCGTGCACGGCCGAGTTGGCGAACGCCGCCACCAGCACCGCGCCCAGCAGATGGGCCAGCCGCCAGCGCCGCTCGTAGCCCAGCGGCCCCGGCTCCTCGACGCCCGCGTCGAGGCAGATCTGCACCGAGGCCGAGTCGCACATCATCGCCCGCCCGGCCGTACCGGTCCGGCCGAGCGCCGTCTCCATCGCGTCGTAACGGGGCTCGTGCAGCACCCTCTCGCGCGGCGCGAGCCACGGATCCACCCCGTACCCGCTGAGCGTCAGACCGAGCGGCCCCAGCGCGCCCCGCACCGCCCGCAGGTCGGCCGCGAGGGAGTCGAGGCACTCCATGAGGGAACCGGCCGGGCGCGAGCTGAGCTCCAGCTGCCCACCGGGTTCGAAGGTCAGGAGCGACACCAGCGGCAGCGTCCGCACGGTGTCGACCGCCGCCGCGAGCCTCGGTTGCCGTACGGGCGTCCGCGGGTCCCGCAGATCGTGCACCAGCCACTCCAGCTCCGCCCCCACCGTGCGGGGCGGGCCGGTCTTGAAGCAGATACATCGCAGCAGGTCCTCCGCCTCTCCCTCGGTGAGAGGGGGCCCGCCGCGCGGTATGCCGCTCGGGTCCATCCGTGCACCTCCAGGTCATGGGGACACGCCCCGGGAAGTCGCTGCTTCCACCTAAAGCCACCTCCGACCGGCATGCAAGAGCGCCTCAAAGGCACCGCGTGCTCCCCCTGTGCCCCTGTTCGTCCGAAACCCCTTCCCTCGCGGGTCCCGCCCAGCCCCGCCCGAGCCCGCCCCGTCCCGCACCCGGCGAAATCCCGTTGCCCCACCGCCGACGAAACGATCATCCTGACGGCATGAGCGCACGACTGCGCGCGATCGCGCGGCAGACCGAGGAGATCGTGGCCGCGGGCCACTACCAGGCCCCCGACGGACGAACCGTCTCCCTCGCCGAAGACCTGGCCGCGGCCCTGTCGGGAACCCGCCTCCACGGCCCCGACCCCGTCGCCGTCACCCCCGACACCGACCGCACACCCACCCTCGACGTCACCGGCGAGAGCAGCCTGGCGGCCGCCCGCAGGATGACCGGGGCCGACGCCTCCCGCCCCGTGGCCGTCCTCAACTTCGCCTCGGCCCGCAACCCCGGCGGCGGATACCTCAACGGCGCCCAGGCCCAGGAAGAGGCCCTGTGCCGCTCCTCCGCCCTCCACGCCACCCTGCTGCGCGCCCCCGCCTACTACACCCACCACCGCGCCGAGCGGGACGCCTTCTACACCGACCGCGTCATCCACTCCCCACGCGTGCCCGTCTTCCGCGACGACCACGGCGCCCTGCTCGCCGAACCCTTCACGGTCGGTTTCCTCACCTCGCCGGCGCCCAACGCGGGCGTCGTCCGCCGCACCACCCCCGACCGCGCCCACGAGCTGCCCGCGGCCCTGGCCTCCCGCGCCGAGCGGGTCCTGGAGACGGCGGCCGCGACCGGCTACCGCCGGCTCGTGCTCGGCGCCTGGGGCTGCGGCGTCTTCATGAACGACCCGGCTGAGGTCGCCGGGTCGTTCAAGGCACTGCTCACCGGCGGCGGACGCTTCGCCGGCCACTTCGACGAGATCGTCTTCGCCGTCCTCGACCGCTCCGCGGGCACCAGGACGCTCGCCGCCTTCACCCGCGTCCTCGGCCGCACGCCCTGACATGCGGCTTTCCCGCCCCCGTGCCAGGCTGAGGGGATACGGACCACAGTCCGACACCCCTCACGGGAGGCACGATCGTGGGCAAGAAACAGACCCGGACGAACCGGGGAGCCCGTACCGGCGGTCATGAGCACCGCACCGAGGCGGCGGCGAAGGAGCAGACCGCGGCGGCTCCGAAGCGCGAGACCACGATGCCGCTGGTGGAGCACGCGTCCCACCGCAAGGAACGAAAGTTCGGCCACAACTGACGCGGAGCGAGGCGGGGAGCCGACGGGGGACGTGACCGGGGCCCGGCGCCGTGACGGCGCCGGGCCCGGTCCCTCACTCC